>PEWI01000201.1:117-2690 GCA_002779555.1 Candidatus Bathyarchaeota archaeon CG07_land_8_20_14_0_80_47_9
CCGGTGTAGTATAGTGTACCTAGGACACAGGCGAGCACAGCTGCAACACCAAGTAAACCTGCAAAGAATAGTGATACATCATTCAAAAACAGCGTAGACAAGAAGAACAAGCCAATCGAGCTAAGAACTGTTGTAACCATGAGACCGACAACCAAAGATCCTGTAGCATTTATCCGCTTCCACCGTCTAACCAGCGATATCCCAAACATGGAGGCCAGAACACCAACAGCTTCGAGTATAAATGGAAACACTACCCCGTTAGGGCCGTATCTCGAAATAAAGAGAACGCCCATCAACATACCAGTTATTATGTCATCACTGAAAGTCTGGAACAAATCTGAACCACGCCCCGCGCAATCGCCCACGTTGTCGCCAACCAAATCAGCGACCACAGCCGGATTTCTTGGGTCGTCCTCAGGGATCCCCATTTCGATCTTACCCACCAAATCGGCCCCAATGTCAGCCGACTTTGTATATATGCCACCTCCGATTTGCGCAAACAATGCCGCTAGGCTTGCTCCAAATCCAAATCCAACAAGCGCCGGAATATCATTCAAGGCTACTCGCAATAAGAACAACGCAACCAAACTTATCCCTGGAACTGCCAGACCCATAACCGCACCTCCCAAAAAGCCTGTTCTCAGAGTTGCCCCAGGTGAACGCGTAGCGGCACTTGCGGTTCTCACGTTGGTTCTAACTGCAACGTTCATGCCAACGTACCCCGCCAACAGAGAGAGAAGGACACCGCACACGAAAGCCAATGAAGTAGTCCAATTGAAAAGAAAGAGAATTATTAAGACCAACCAGGGAATGACAAGAATGATTGTCCATAATTGTCTCTTGATGTAAGCGCTTGTTCCTATCACAATATACCTGCTCACCTCTTGCATACGAGCGGTACCAGAATCACGTTTGAGAATCCAACGAGTGATATATGACGCCACCAAAATGGCAATCATCCCAACCGCGAAAGCAAACAGGAGTGGATCTGCCATAGCAATTCCTTACACGCGCGCACCCTAATGATGCCTGGCAAAACAGTTGGTCGCGTCTTCTTTCCCTTTCATACCGTAGCCTTGCCCCCTGCCTAAGAAGAGGAGCTTCTTATAAGGCTGACCTTGAATCGACCGTAAAACATGCTGGCCCTTCGTGCATTTTTGACCTAGCGACTTTTTTTGGAGAATGCTCTGGACCTTTGGGCATATCCAGATTGTGGGGGCTTTCACTCTAGCGCGGGCTTAGCTTTGGCTATTGCTATCTAGGTAATGCCTTAATGTAAACTGCTTTCAGTTCCGTTATCGTTGGGAAGACATCTGAAGGTCCAGCTTCCATTAGAACTCTCATAACGTCAGGTGCAAGGTTTCTGGCGTTGAATACATCTCCAATCTCATCAAGGGCTACGTGGCACAGTGCTAGATCGATCGATCAAAGAAATAGCGGACTACGTGCTCACAGGAGGAGTCGTGGGCCAAGTGTTCTTGGCTGCAAAAGGAGTAGACCTGGGCAAACCAAACATGGACTACTTGGAGAAGAAAGAGCTCATGAGCCTCTTACCCGGCATAAAAGCTCTCATCCAAGAATATCCGGACAAAATCAAGACTCCGCAGGATCTGGCCGTAGAAGTGCACGGCAAGAGAAAAGAGATATCGGTTAACGAGTTGCCCACAGAATACCCGATCTATGACATCGGAACAAAAACGGTTGATGACTATGTTAAGACCATAAGAAAAGCGAAATCAATCGTTATTAGCGGGCCGATGGGAGTCTATGAAAAAAAGGAGTTCAGCTTTGGAACGAAAAGAATTCTTGAAGAGATTGCGAATTCTAAGGCTTTTTCTCTGGCCGGAGGAGGACACACAATATCGGCCATAGAAGAATTCGGGTTAACCAAGAAAATCTCGTACGTAAGCACAGCCGGTGGAGCATTAATAGAGTTTCTGATGGGCAAAAAGCTTCCAGGCGTCGTTGCACTGGAAAAAGCCGCAGCCAAAACAACTTAACATCACATATCGTTTCCAATAGCGCGCTGGCTTGTCCCTAAAATGGTTAAAAATGGTGCTTATTCTTTTTTTGGGGGTTTGGGGCAGTTTGAGGCGCATGCGCTGCTAGCTTACACGAATATGCCTTGACGTTCCAAGCAGGCCGGGTGCAGCCTCAATGTGTTATGGGAAGCCCCACTTCCAGCAGGGTCCGCAGGAGCTCCCATGATTCACCACCGCGCTTAAAACGGCCCAAATGCACCTGTCAAATAAGCCCAAATTGAACCCGAAAAGGCAGAAGAAGAACTAGGACCATTTTACACTAATTTCAGGACAAGACAGCGCGCAATGTGTCTCATGTGGCATTAGTGTGAATTCAGGTTGTTTTCTTTGTAACATCGGACTTGAGGAGTCTGTAACCTGCTATTAGAGTGAATACGATCGCGTAGACGGCTATGATCAACGATGCTTGGGCAAGAGCCCCAAGGTCACCTGCAGGAAGCACACTGGATGCAGTTATCAGTTCACCCATGACAAGCGACGGGAAGTTTGTTGCTGCCCACGTTGGAATAGCCCGCGCGCTTATGCCGTAGA
>PEWI01000127.1 GCA_002779555.1 Candidatus Bathyarchaeota archaeon CG07_land_8_20_14_0_80_47_9
AATGGAAAAGTTCGCAGGTGCACTGTACACGACAGCCTTGGAGGCAATGATGCCGGACGGAAAAGCTCTGCAGATGGGAACGTCACATCAGCTAGGACAACACTTCTCAAAAGTCTTCGACATCAAATTCCTCGACAAAGACGAAAAAGAACAGTACGTCTGGCAGACATCATGGGGCTTTTCAACACGGATGATAGGCGCCCTCGTGATGGTGCACGGCGACGACAAAGGTCTAGTGTTGCCGCCCAGAGTCGCTCCAGTACAAGTGGTTATAGTTCCGATACCCTACAAGGGAGCCGAAACAGAAGCAATCATGACGAAAGCCAAAGAAATCTTTGAAAAACTGCGGAAAAAGGACATCGCAGTCGTTCTCGACGACAGAGAGGAGTACACGCCAGGCTGGAAATTCAACCAGTGGGAACTGAAAGGCGTGCCGATAAGAATAGAAATCGGCCCCAGAGACCTAAAACAGAAACAGGTGACGCTGGCGCGAAGGGACACTTTCCAGAAATCCACACTGAAGGAAGAGGAAATAACTGACACTGTAACGAAATTGCTTGAAGAGATTCAGAACAACTTATTCAACAAAGCAAAGAAACTCCTTGAAGAAAGCACAACCACAGTAAAAAACTACGACGAATTCAAGAAGGTACTGGAAGAGAAAGGCGGATTCATCAGAGCTTCTTGGTGCGGCAACTCTGCCTGTGAAGAAAGGATAAAAGACGAAACGGGAGCAACGATAAGGACTGTGCCCTTCGAGAAAGAAAAGCCGTTCTCAAAATGCGTGCATTGCGGAGAAGATGCAAGCGAAGTCGTCTATTTTGCCAGATCATATTAGGAGCTGACAGCAAATCTAGTCTTAATGCATGGTTGAAACCGTACAGGCTAGCTTCACTCAGACAGCTTTACACTTTTCTTGAGCTGCCCAGCAACGTCTTCCAGCCCGAGCTTTTTCAGTGTTGTCTTTCTAGGAATTCCCCGCTCGTCCCAGCCTCTCTTCTCATAATACGTCTGCAGCATCTTGCCATATTTTGCCCTGTCAAGCTTCGCTCCTTTCAAGGCGCCCTGCGTTATCGGCTCTTCAAACCACCTTGCTGGCGGAACGTCCATCTCGCTGGTCCAGTTCTTGCCGTACTCACGTATCCAGAAGGCGCGAGTCAAATTGAATATCCTGTCCGCAATCAGGTTCAGGCCATCCCACTTCATTTCCAAACCTGTCGCCGCATGCAGAAACTTCGGATACCACTCAAGCTCAAAGCCAACTTCAATCCACGGAAGCCTGCAGACAGTCAGAGACTCGAAAACGCCTGCACGCGTACGCTGCAGCTCGATGAGCTTGTCAACTTTCTCCACACCGTAACTTTCGCGTCCAGACTTGACTTCCCAAGAGATGATCCAAGCATCCTTGTGATGCGCCCCAATAGAGCTTGTAGAATAGGCCAACGCCATGCCAGGAGTAGTGTGACAATCATAACCGGAAATCTCCAAACCCTTCACGTGCATAGCCCAACGACTTGAACCTCTGCTGAGCTTTTCTGCCGCGTAGCGAACACCGTCAGCAAGCAAGTTTCCCCTGAAACCACGCCGGTAAGCTATGTCCCCTATCAGAGTCTTGCTTGCCTTGAACGCTCCCCAAGCGATTTTTTCTTCAAGAAGCCCCTTCTCAGAAGCCTCCATAGCAAACCCTAGAACATTGCCCAAGGAGATCGTGTCCAAACCCAGCTCATCTGCCGCTCTGTTGAGCGCTGCAACCTGCCTCAGGTCGCCCAACCCAATGTTTGGACCCAACATCGTGACATTCTCATAATCAAGCTCTGAACCTTTCCTGTCAGAATCCTTAACCACGTTACCACAGATCATGTTGCACTGCGGACACCCACGCTGAGAAATCCTAATCTTCTCCATGGCAAAACCGCCCACAGCCTCAGCCTCTTCGAAAACGCCCTCACTGTAATTGTACGTTGGAAGAACGCTGTTCTCCTGACTCCACTCAATGGTCATCATCGTGCCCTGCCGCTTCCAAAAGGCGAAGTTCGGCTTGGTCATAACTTCCCTATAAGCATCAGCGCCTAACTCCTTCATATCTTTAGGATAAGCTACGGGCAAGTCGCCTGACCCGAGAAAAACCACAGCTTTCAGCTTCTTGTAACCCATAACCGCCCCCATTCCAGGTCTGCCGCCTGCGCGTCCCTTTTGGCACACAATGTTTGCGAATTTCACAAGGTTTTCTCCACCCGGACCAATGCAAAGAACTCCAGCGGCAGGTCCATAAAGCTCCCTCAGTTTCTTTTCAGTTTCAAAAGAGTCCAGACCCCACAAATCCTTCCCGTCCAGAAACTCGACGGACTTGTCCTTGACAAGCACCACCTCAGGCCTCTCGGCCATGCCTTCTATTATTGTCGCGTCATAGCCGGCCTTGCGCATCTGAACAGCAGCATGAGTCCCAATGTTGCCGTCTCCATACCCGCCTGTCAAAGGGCTCTTCGCCGCCACGATGAGCTTGCCGCTGCTGGGCAAGGAAAAACCAGTCAAAGGGCCTGTGGCGAAAACAAGCTTGTTGCTGGATGACAACGGGTCAGTTCCCCGTTTGAGTTCATCCCACAGAATCTTGACCGCAAAGCCTCTGCCGCCAAGATAATTTCTAGCAAGACTCGCGTCAAA
>PEWI01000145.1 GCA_002779555.1 Candidatus Bathyarchaeota archaeon CG07_land_8_20_14_0_80_47_9
GGCGATGGATGATGCAGCCGTGGTTGGCGACGTGGTTTTCAAGAGTGATTCACACGCTGTCAAGCCCATATTCTTCCCAGGCGGCGACATTGGACGCCTGTCAGTCTCGGGCACGGTTAACGACATTTCAATGCTCGGCGCTGAGCCTTACGCTTTGGCTTGTGGCTTCATCTTGGAAGAGGGTTTGTCGTTGACTGATTTTGTGAGGATCTTGGTCAGCATGAGGCAAACTTGCGCTGAAGCTGGCGTGAGCATTGTCACTGGCGACACGAAAGTTGTTGAGAAAGGCAGCCTAGGAGGTTGCGTGATAAACACTTCTGGAATCGGTCGAAGAACGCCTGCCCTAGACAGGAATCTGAAAGCTGTGAAGAGTTTCAGAAAGAGTTTCAAACCGAGGTGGGTGCTGGATTCGAACCTTGCCCGAGGCGACAAGATAATCCTCTCTGGAACCATCGGCGACCACGGTCTGGCCGTTCTGTCGGCGCAGGAAGGCCTGAGCTTCGGCAGCAGCATAAAATCTGACGTAAAACCGCTAAACCGCCTCATCCAGCGCTTGCTCGGCGAAGCCGGCGGAATCGTGGCCATGAAAGACCCGACCAGAGGAGGATTGGCTGATGCGATAAACGAGTTCAGCGAAAAGTCCAAAGTTGGAATACTTCTTCACGAAGAGAAGATTCCAGTCAGGGAAGATGTGCGAGCAGCATGCGAAATGCTCGGCCTAGACCCGTTCGAGGTTGGCAACGAAGGAAAAGTGATTATTGGCGCAGTGAAGGAGAAAGCTGATGAAATTCTCAAACTCCTTAGAAAGACGAAAGAGGGAAAAGAAGCCGAAATGATAGGTGAGGCAACGGCGGATTTTGCAGGCGTGGCCATGCAGACGGTTGTCGGCGGAAAAAGGATAGTGGCAAGGCCTGTTGGAGATCCTGTTCCGAGAATATGCTGATAGAGACAAGGCGGTCAATGTTGCTATGACTATCTTTTGAGGAACTCGTCGGAAAAAGTCTGACTAGACTTCTGTAAACTGAATGAGGAGCAAGCAAGACTGTTCCTTCGTGGTGATTTATGATTTTGAAAAAATGAGGATAAAGGAATCTTCACCCGTTGTCTCTATTGTGGGGGTGGAGGTGGCGGAGCTGTTGCCGGTTGCTGAGCGGCCTGAGGCCTAATCGAGAAGAATGCCACAGTAAGCAGTATGCCAGCAATCCAGATCAATATGAAACCTACCAAGATTATGGTCAAGATAGCGCCTATCAACAATAGGAGTCCTGTGGTTTCAAACATATTTACGCCAGACTTTTTGGAGAGAAGAGATAACGACTTTCTGTAGAATATCACTGCAATAATAGCGAATATGAATAGCACGACCAATGCCGCGATGGCAGCCCAGATGATAGGTCCAATCAGAGACCACATGGCGTTCCAGTCCATGGCATTTTGCTGAATTCCCATTGCCCAGTCAGTCCAATCGGTGATGCCCAAGGTCGAAATCGCCATGATAATTGTCACCACCATGACGCCAACGCAAGTTAGTCCTCCTACGATGGTTACGATGAACCCGTAGAGTGCATTGTTAAATATGCCGCCTTCCTTGTAGTAGTCTGATAAGCCTTTCATCGCGATTAGTACAAGTATTATGCCAATAAGACCTAGCAAACCCACGTAGACTGTTCCAAACATGCCTATGCCTGAGATGACAAGCAGTAATGCTCCTATGCCGCCCAAGTTTTTGCTCATTTCTAAATCCATTTAATAATGCCTCGCAGAACGGTTTCTTTCTTTTTGGATAAAAGCTTTACCTTGAGACTAAGAGGAAGAACGGAGTTGATTACTATCTGTTTTCGCCCATATTCGGCATGTTCCTTCAGCGCTGACCATACAAGCTCCAACGGGTTTCTGTGGCGTGCAAGTCTTCATAAACAGTGGGCAGTCTGTAGGCTTGATCTTGCCAACCACGACCAAATGGCACCTGCAACCTGGCTGTAAATCAACGCCATGCTCAACTTTCACGTCGTGTCGTAAGTGTGCATCGTAAGTCACATACTTCTCGCGAAGCTCAAGCTTGGAAGATGGAATCGTGCCAAGCCCCCGCCAGTTGCCATCAGTAACCTCAAAGACCTCTTCCATTAGCTCTACGGCCTTAGGATTGCCCTCCCAATGAACGGCACGCACATACTCGTTTTCTAAGCGTGGCTTGCCTTCCTTCAACTGTTTCAGAATCATGTATATGCCAAACAAGAGGTCTAGTGGTTCGAAGCCTGCGACGACCGTTGGCATGTGATAAACGCTGGGGAAATCCTCGTAGGGTTTGAGCCCAATGATTGTGCTGACGTGGCCTGGAGCGATGAAGCCATTGAGGCTTAAGTCTCTCATTTCGACAAGCATTTTCATGGCTGGCGGTATGAGCCGATGAGAAATCAGGAAACTCAAGTTTGAAGGCGGCTTGCCTGTTATCTCGACTGCCGTTGAAGGCGTGGTGGTTTCGAAACCAACAGCAAAAAAACTGAACTCCCTACTTCTTTCCTTTTTCGCCATTTTCGCCGCGTCGCCAACGCCGTAAACGACTCGGACGTCAGCCCCTTCTGCCTTAGCGTCAAGAAGCGACATTTTGGAGCCTGGAACGCGCAGGACGTCGCCGAAACAGGTG
>PEWI01000049.1 GCA_002779555.1 Candidatus Bathyarchaeota archaeon CG07_land_8_20_14_0_80_47_9
GGCACCCATGAGATGGGCCACAAGATAACAGCGAACAAGAAGGGCATAGTAGCCACACCGCCGTACTTTATTCCAGGACCACCACCGCTCGGAACCTTCGGCGCAGTGATCATGAAGAAGTCTCTTCCTCCAAACAAAGATGCACTGTTCGACGTTGGAGCAGACGGTCCCATCGCAGGTTTCATAATAGCCACCATCGTCAGCATCATTGGATTAACGTTGACCATTCCTTCGCCCCAAGTACCAGCCAGCGAAATAGGCGTACCAGTAATGCGGAACATTCTTGAAAGGTTCTTGCACAGCTTTAACCTGATTCCCAAAGCCCCGCCGAATGGGCTTCTGCTCTTGCACCCTGTGGCGTTTGCTGGTTGGGTGGGAATGCTCGTCACAACGCTTAACCTGCTGCCTGCCGCCATGTTGGACGGTGGTCACGTAGCACGATCCGTACTCGGTGAAAAACTCGGCCTGAGACTTGCACTTGCCATCTTGTCAATCGTGTACCTAACAATTGAGGGCTTCATTACGATGGCCTTTTTGGTGCTCTTCATGCTGTTCTTTAAGCATCCGGGTCCGCTGGATGACGTTTCCAGCCTGTCCACAAGCAGGAAACTCATGGCGCTTGGTCTGGTGGCGATATTCATTTTGTGCGCGGTGCCGCTTTAGCCGATCTTTTAGATATTTGAACCGATTTGCATATTTCAAGAAAAGAAGACTTGTTCAGAAATACATTATGACTGTGACCATCATAGAAACGGGTTGTTAAGTTTTTCTTCGCCTAGTGTTGTTGTAGATCCATGGCCGGGGTAAACAACATAATGATTTGGCAAGCTTGTCAACTTCTCCAATGAAAGCCTCATGTCGCGTTCGGAACTTCCCGGGAGGTCTGTTCTCCCGATGGAACCTGCAAATAAAGTGTCCCCTGTAAAAACCTCTTTTTCCCCTAGGAGCGATATGCTTCCATATGTGTGGCCGGGGGTATGCATGACTTTTAGGGTTATTTTTCCAAACTTCACAAGGTTTCCATCGTGTAGGAGTGTGTCTGCTGGCGGCGAAAAGCTGTTGGACCCGAAAAATCTTGCAGCCTTCTTATTTAATTCTTCAAGCATGTAGGCGTCGTCTTCATGAATTAGAATGGACACGTGAAATTTCTCTTTGATTATTCCATTTCCGCAAGTGTGGTCTGGATGTCCATGGGTGTTGATGATAAACTTTAGTTCCAACGCATTTTCGTTTATGAACTTGATGATTTTTTCAGCCGCGAGTTGGTCGTCAAAGCCTGGATCTATGATTATTGCGTCTCGTGTTTCTTTACAACTTGTCACATAACAATTCGTTGACAACATGCCGACTGTAAACATCTTCGTCATCATATGTCTTCACCATTGATGCATTTTAAACTAATAATATAATGTTTATCGTTTTGATCTTTTTGTTTCAATTTGCTTTCTTCAAAACAAAATTAAATAGAAGAACGGATAAACGCCTTATAGATAAAGAATAAAAATAAACGACTATTTTATTATAGGGGTCGAAGGAACTTTGAAATTACAGAAAATTGAAGCGACACTTGGTCGTTTCAAAGCGTTTCTTCAGTGGAGTTTTAGAGGGGTTTTCTGTTTAGATTTTAAAATAATCACTATGGCGTGGGCATAAGTTGAGGGATAGAAGTTTAGTCCTACCGTTCATCGTTGGAGGGCGTGGTGGAAAAGAGGTTTTCACTTATCCTACGGAGTTGGCGCGTGTTGTATGTATGGCTGAGTTGCAGCGAAGAAAAACAGGCTTTTTAAGAGCCGTGCCTGAAAAGATATCTTTCATTTCGAAGATTTATTATCCAATGTGGGCTGTTCCAGTAGAGGATTCATGTTTAGTGCTGGACGGCATGGCTTCTCTATCCCACAAATTTACGTTTAGGGAGCCTTTCAACATAGGGCTTTTTGTGGAGGATTTAAAGAAAAACTCTGTGGTTCATCAAGATTTTATGGATGCTTTGAATAGGTATGCTAAAAATTTCAGAGACTTTGCATCAGCCGTCAACGTGTCGTTTAAGGCTTTAATAGCGAACAGGGATCTACTACGTTTTCTCCTTGAATACTTCAAGAAGGGATCGTTTCCCAGCGGAAGCGGCGACGAAAAAATAGTTTTGATCCCCTCGGAAATTGATGAAAAAACAGCTGTTGGGACGCGTGAAGATGTAATAAATTGTTGGAGAAGAATTCACGCTAACGTGAAGGGACTTCAGTATGCTTTAGAGGTTCTTAACGAGGAAGTGGAGTTTCACAAGCGCATGATGCTATACGAAATTGAACGGTTAAAAGAAAAGTGCGAGGTGGACGTGGCAACCCTAAAACCTGAAGTGGATGAAAGGGTGAAGAAATTAACGTTAAAGCGTGATATTACCATCAAAAACATTTTGAAGGATACCGAGAAAAAGGCCGGAGTTTTAGAGAAAAGACGCGAGAAATACGTGCGCAAACTCCAAGGGATCGAGCGGAAAAAGGAAGGTGTTCGGAAGAAAATTGGGGCTTTTAAGCGGAGAAAAAATGCTACAAGAGAGACTTATTGGACGTATGAGCTTAAAAAATGTAAGCGGGAAATCGATGATGTCGAAAAGGAGGTTAGGGCGGTTTCCGACGTCATTGAGAGGATTAAGAAAGAGGGAGATAGAAATGTTAAAGAGGTTGAGGAAGAATTTCGCAAGGCTATTGCCGTAGAAGAAGAAAAAATTAAGCAGCTTAATAGCTTATACGAGTCCAAAATAGGTAAGAAAAAGGAACAGATCGATGAAATGGTTTCTGAAACTGCATCTATAACAGGGAATATTGGAAGCCTCACAGATGGGATGAAGCGTGAAGCCTCAACATTTAGGGAGCAAATAGCGATTGACTGGAAACTGGATGAGACAGTCTTAGTTTGTGTTCCAATTTACATGATCAAATATGCGAAGGAGAATGAGGAAAGATGCGGCCTCTTTTCTCCCATGATTGTTTCTGAGGATGTGGGCGTTCTAAAAGGTTTACGCAAAATTTTGACTTTTGCTCCAGAGTCACGGATGAAGCTTTTAATGCGTTTAACATCTAAAGATTTGCATGAAATGCTTATTTCATCTTTGATTGGGAAGATGCGAAACGAGGAGGTTTTTCGGGATAAAATAAGCAAAATTTGCCAAGCTAATAACCTTCTCGAGTGGGAAGACTTTGAAGAGACTCTGGCCAAGGGTTTGGATGAGATTAAAGAGAAGGGCTGGATAAACCATGAGGAGGCCCTGGCTATTTCCAAGCGTATTAAAGGGGATGAAGCATGACGAGCGATGACAAAACTGTAGAGAGGAAACTGCTGATCAAACGGGTCTTTCCAGTTGCTGACATTTTTGAAATAGGAAAAGAGCTGGGCATTCATTATTTCGATCAATTTGTGAGCTGCTGGGAGGCTGATGCAGATGAGGCAGCCTTTGAAGTAGCGCAGGCAACGAGCGACGCGCAACTTCAGGAAGTCTTTAAGAAGCATGCAGGGCGAGATTGGGTTGTTTTCAGGGGCAAGTACTACACGTTCGAGAGCGGGGTTTTAAGCCTGAAAGGTTCTTGGGAAAAAATTCGGGCTGGAATTTCAGAGGTGGAGAAGAAGTACGGGAAGGACTGCGTTCACGTGTTGAAGACTATGGTGCAGGCTGGTGGAAGTTTCGGTTTAAAGGAGTTTAGGGAAGCTTTAAATCAGAAGATTGACCCGCACCCCGTTCTGGTTAAACTTGAGCAGTTAAAGGTTGTGGTGCCCTCCTACAAGGGTGAAGAGTACAGTGAATGGAAAACGCTTGAGGAGACGCTTCCGTTAATTCGCGCTGAGCTGAGCATGCCTTCACTGGAGTATAAGCCAGCAACGGTTGCCCCGGCGGCCGAGGAAAAATTGGATTACGTGGAGGATGAGCGTCGAAAGATCGAGGAGATGGAAGGGGAACTTGACGGGTATGTGAATGATTTGATTAAACACAGGCTGAGTTCCACCATTGAGTTTGGGAAAACCTTTTCTGTAAGTTATCTCGCAGACTACCTGCAAAACCTCTTCGGATACCTTCTTTACTTTGACGGTTTCTTAAGCATAATACAGCAGTACGGCCTCGCAGACGTTGAAATTGTGAGTCCTCAAGGAAAAACTGGGATGAGAACCGGCTGGTATTTGGCCTTGTTCGGGGAGCCAGGTACGGGTAAAAGTTTTTCAACAAGGGACTTAATTTTAGGAGTGACTGATGGGAAAATACATCCACATGGAATCCTTGGTAGGAACCGCTACTGTGGCGGGATAACGCCAGCACGCTTCATAAGGATCGGTCAAGCCTACGCTGGAAGAACTTTTAATTTTATTGTGCCGGAATTCAACGATTGGTTCCGTTACTCAGGCATGGTGGATGTTTTAAAGCTTGCCATGGAACGCGGCGAAATTAAGTATGAGTTGCACAGGGAGGTTGTGGGTCCGTATCGTTTTAACTCTTTTTTCAGTGTGAATTATAACACCAAAATTTTGGGCAGAGGGTACGAGGTTACTATAAGCGATCCGAACTTTAACGCGATAGAAGATCGCATGATATGCCGTCTTCACAGGCTCACGAAAGAGCGGTACGTTGAGATAGCTCAGAGTCAGATGAGACTGGCCTTGGGTGAAATAAGCGTTGACAAAGGCGCCCGGCAGATTAGGGACCACGTTACGCTGATTTATGCTATAGAAACAGGGCACCCACTTGTTAGGGGGCGATTTCCCCAGAAGCCAGTGATGATTACGGCTGAAACCTATGAAGCGATTGGAAGAGCTAGGGAAGCTATTCTGAAGCGGATACAGCATGAAAGCTTGAGGTTTTCGGCGCGTTTAGAAAGCCACGTAATAAAATTCGCTTGTGCTGCTTCGCTTTTGAACTACTTTCACTCTGACTTGGATTACATACCAATAAGTGAGGATGCTCTTAACCAGGCGGTAAAGCTGTACGTGGAAGAGGCTTCAGTGAGATCTAAAGAAGAATTTCGACCCGAGGAAGTGCTGGAGGAGCTTTTCAGCTAATCTGCGGCTTTAACGTAACCCTCTTCTAAACGCTTTATTTTCCCCTTCGCTTCGAGGTCAGCTAACGAAACGTCAACATCGCCTTTTTCAATTCCGAACTCTTCGCACGCAACGTTACAAATTTCTGTAACACTGGCTTTTTCCAGTTTTTTAATTATAGCTAGCAGGTTCGCGGTCTTTTCCTTCTCTTCTAGCGGAAGTGGCCGTGCTCTTTCCAGTAAAAACAGGGTTATCATTTCTTTTTCTTTTTTGCATAGGGTTACAATGTAGTTTTTTGCAATTCGCTTGCCAGTTGCCTCTTCATAGGTTTTAACCTCAAATTTTTCGCGTATGATGGAGGGCACATCTTCGATGCTTTTTGCAATTTCTCTGCGAACTCTACCTTCGCCGTCAACGTGTGTGAGAGAGACAATATCATAGAATAAGTCATCGATTATGCTTTTCTGGAAAACCATTGTGGCGCCTTCCAATTGAGAGAAAAGTTTTCCAGCGGGACATTTTAAGGCTTTAACTATGGTTCTGCCGATTTCCTTGTCTAAACAGACTTTGAAGAGCCATTTACCAGTAAGATAATCATCAACTCTGTAAAAGCGAACTTCGCCTGCTCTTAATTGCCGCAGGCTCAGATCGAACCACGTGTCTTCTTGCCTGTCTTCAATTAGTGCTATTTTTATGTTTTTCAACAAATAATTGCACCTTCTGGCTGTTTTGGGATGGTGATTAGCTTAGACATTTAATGTCATCCTTGCTCTTTAATACGGTTTTTGAGATTTTTCCTTTAGTCAAAGCTTCAACAGGATACATTCTGATTAGTACGACAACTAGCCCAAATACGCCGGGTCAAAAAGTAGCAGCAATAGCAGCGATAGTAGACGTCCTTCAAATACGTCGAAAAATAGCAGGTTAAAACCCTCACTGAAATGAGGGAAAAATCCCTTTTCTTTAGCTATACCTCAAATTCTGGTTGCCCAAATATTTTCCTTTTAAAAGTTTAACAGACCAAATCCCGAACAAGAAGCCAATACCCTTTTTTACCTCAAGATAATCTTAATACAAAAATCAAATCAGAGGAAAAAGTACCATGAGCGAAGCTCCAAGCGAAACAGCTGGAACGCCTTTCTTACAGCAAAGTGATTTCGAGAAAGTAACTCAAATCGTCACCGCAGAGTTCCAAGTAGAAGAAGCCTTAATGGAACGCAGCGTACCAACGTACTACCTAAAGCAACCTCAAGAGGCCAAGCAAGCATTTCTTAGGCTACTGAAAAACTTGGAAGCAAACAACTTAATCGCATTTCTGCGAAGAAAAGACGGAAGGATAATTTTAAAAGTTGCTCCGAAACCTCCTGTCAAGCCAAGCAACGTCATGATAAACTGGATCCTTTTTTTCGCAACAATAGCAACAACTTTCGTCACTGGATACCTGCTCTCCGAAGATTTGGTCAACCCATTCATCGGCGGCGCCACGTTCACAATAGCCATAATGACGATTCTGGGTTTACATGAACTGGGCCACAAGATAACTGCAAACAGGCAAGGTGTGGAGGCAACGCCTCCGTATTTCATCCCTGGTCCACCTTCAGTCTTCGGCCTTCTCGGTTTTGGGACTTTTGGAGCAGTAATAATGCAGAAATCCTATCCTCCGAACAGGGACTCACTCTTTGACATTGGAGCAAGTGGGCCAGTGTTAAGCTTTGTGTTATCTATTGTAGCGACCGTTATTGGTCTTCTGTTTTCGCCTGTAAGATTCAGCAGCGAACTGCTGCCTTCCGTAATCCCGTTTCCTTTGCTATTCACTTTGCTTGCCGAGGCGCTTGTTGCAGTTCCGCAACCTCCGCCAGGCAGGCCTTATGCGTACATAGCCTTGCATCCAGTGGCGTTTGCAGGCTGGGTTGGCATGCTCGTCACAATGCTGAACCTGTTGCCAGTTGCAACGCTTGATGGCGGTCATGTGTCGCGGTCACTTCTTGGTGAAAAGGCACGAACGGCTTTGTCTTTCTTGTCGATTTTCCTACTGGTTGTTGAGGGCTTTTGGTCTATGGCCATTCTTGTGCTCTTTATTGCCACGTACAGGCATCCAGGTCCATTGGACGACGTTTCAAGTTTGTCAACGAGCAGGAAACTTGTGGCGATTGCCCTGATAGTGGTTTTTGTGCTCTGCTCGTTCTTGTATTACTATTTCTTTCTTCTGTTGCAACTTCTCGGCTTCTAATTGGCGGGCTAAGTTGTTCATGTGTATTTGTGTTGCACGCTTATACGGCAAGCTTTATTAAATATTGCGATACTGGATACTTTCGCGGAAGACCATCCGAAACAAACCTGCTAAAATCCTGCAAGGGAAGGATCAAGGTGAGGGGTGCACTGATCCTGTTAGTCTTCTTTTCAATGTTTACAGTTGCATCGCTGCTGGCTCCTTACCCAATGTTTCCAGGGAATCTCCTCTGTGTGATGATCGGAAAAGTAACTAGTGAATACGCGGGATATTTAGGCGCCGTTCTCAACGGTGTCTTTTACGGCGCTATCCTGTGGCTGGTTTTTGTCGTAATAAGTAGGAGACTTGAAACGGGAAAGTAGCTTGCAGTTGCTTCAGGTCTAATTTTCCGATTGCGACAGAAAACCTACAAGCTTGATGGCGCTTCCGCACTTGTTGCAGGTCAGGATTAGCTCTACCAGCTCGTCGTCTTTGACTTTTGTTTCAACGATCTGGTAAACCTCTTCTGACTCGTCGTCTGGAGATATCATTGTTCCACATTTCGGGCATGGAAAAGCTCCGTCTCCATCTATCTTCGTCAAGTCAACCGTGTAAACCATGCTTTTCTTAACAGCGGCTTTCTTCATCATTCTGTCAAGCACACCTTTTTTCTATTCTTGTTTCCATGGTTGCTCTTGAATATATTAACGATTATGAATCACTAATATGTATTACTGATATGTTTAGACCTACCGAGAAGAATTGCCCGAAGCGTTGAAAGAGGCAATGGGCAAGTAAGTATAAGAAGATTCAGCAAAAGTTATGAACCGCTATAGGCGAACTAGAATAGAACTGTTGAGCGTGTGTCGGCTTGGAAGAATTCGATGTAGTAGTTGTTGGTGCTGGAACGGCTGGATGCTTGGCAGCAAAAACAACGGCTGAAGCAGGTTTGAAGGTCTGCTTGGTGGAGAGAAAGAAAAGGGAGGAGATTGGAGAGAAAATCTGTGGCGACGCGTTAGGAGAGCATCATCTGAAAGCTTTAGGTTTGGAGAAGCCGCAGGGCGGAGAGCTGGAAAAAAGAATTGAAGGCATCAAGATCTACTCGCCCAACTTGGAAACCGTGTTCACGATTGAGCATGAGGACTTTGTGGGTTATTTGCTGAACAGGCGTCTTTTCGGGCAGTGGCTGCTGAAAAAAGCGGTTGACGGGGGCGCCACTCTCTTTGATTCCACACAGTGTTTGGAGCCCATATCCGAGAGGAATTTTGTGACTGGAGTTTCGGCCAAGAACCTGAAAACTGGCAGAACAGTGGAGTTAAGAGGCAAGGTTGTGGTGGACGCAAGCGGCTTCATGGCGGTGGTCAGGCGCAAACTTCCTAAAAAGACGGGAATAGAGAACGAAGTTGCCAATGAGGATGTTGAAGCGTGTTATCGGGAGATGAGACAGCTTAAGCAGGAGGGTGAAGACACCAAGTACTGCGAGATTTACTTGAGCCAGAAAGTGACTCCAGGAGGGTACGCTTGGATCTTCCATAAGAACGGGGCGAAAGTTAACACTGGTCTCGGTGTTTGCATGAGAGGCAAGTTTCCGAACCCTAAAACCCAGTTCTACCAGCACATTTTGACTAAGCCGCTTTTCGAGGGTTCTCTGCTTTTGGATGGTGGTGCTTGGTACGACCCGTTGCGGCGGCCTTTGGACAACATGGTTGGAAATGGGGTTGCAATCTTGGGTGACGCTGCGTGCTTGGTGAATCCGATTCACGGCGGTGGCATAGGCCCGTCTATGCTGAGCGGGTATCTGGCTGGCAAGACAATAGTGGATGCGCTGGAAAAGGGTGAGGCCAGTCGGGAATTGCTGTGGCCTTTCAACTGCAGGTACATGGAAATGTACGGTGCGAAACAGGCTGGGCTGGACGTTTTCCGCAGGTTGCTCATTGCCAGCCGAGACGAAGAACTGGACTATGGGATGAAGTATGCGTTGTTGACAGAGGAGGACGTTCTGAAGGCTGGTTTGGGTGAGGATTTCCATTTGAAGATGACCGACACTGTCAAACGCGTCTTTAAAGGCCTGAAGAAGATGCGTTTCTTGAATAGGCTTCGGCTGACGGTCAACATGATGAAGCAGGTCAGAGTTCACTACAAGAGCTATCCTGAAACCGTTGAAGGCTTTCCAAGATGGCAGGTGAAAGTGGAAACTTTGTTCAAACAGGCTAAATCCAAGCTTAAAGAGTAAGCTATTAATTCATTCGTTCACCGATGAGAAGACAGCAAAGTGTGAAGCAGGATTATCATGCGTGTCGCGGTATTAGCAACTGGCGGAAAAGATTCTGCGCTTGCTCTTTACAAGGTTCTGAATGAAGGTCACGAAGTGGCCTGTTTGGCAACCATGATCCCTCTCAGGGAAGACAGTTGGATGTTCCATTACCCCAACATACGCTTGGTAGACCTGTTTGCGGAAGCTGCTGAAATCCCGCTTGTGAAGGCAGAGACATCTGGTGTTAAGGAGAAAGAGGTTGAAGACCTTAAAAGTCTAGTTGCAGGGCTCAATGTTGATGGCCTTGTTTCTGGAGCCATAGCCTCAGAATACCAGAAGAAAAGGGTAGAGAAAATCTGCAGGGAACTTAGGCTGAAGTGTTTGGCGCCGCTTTGGCATAAAGAGCCGCTGGGCATTCTGAAGGAGATTTTGAATCTTCAGTTTGAGGTTATTATGACAGGGGTTTATGCGTACGGGTTTGGCCAAGAATGGCTTGGAAGGAAGATTGATGAGGCTGCTGTTGACGCATTGATTGAGCTTAACAAGCAATATGGGGTTTCACTTGTTGGCGAAGGAGGAGAATATGAAACGCTGGTGCTTGACGCGCCGTTTTTCAAGAAAAAAATAGTGGTTGTTCACGCTGAGAAGGTTTGGAAAGGTCAAAGCGGATACTACCTCATTAACGAAGCAAAACTCGCAAACAAGTGAGATTGCACGTTTGTTCTGGAAAAGTTTATTTCGTTGCTCGGCGCTATGAGTAGAGCTACTGGCGGATGAATAGTCCGCTGGGATGTAGCCATAAAGGCTGAACCGTAAACAAACGATTAAGGTGAGAGAATTGGCGTACAAATACATAGCAGAGGCATGGGCGAAGCCCGAGAAGTCCTTCGTGGGCGAGCTGTCCCGCGAAAGACTAGTAGAGTGGCGCAGGCAATCCGTGATAAGCCGCATAGAAAAGCCCACCCGTTTGGACAGGGCAAGAAAGTTGGGTTACAAGGCGAAGCAAGGCTTCATAATGGTCCGTGTCCGCGTCAGAAGAGGCGGACTGAGGAAAGTGAGGCCGAAGGCTGGAAGAAGACCCAAGCGCATGGGTGTCAAGAAATTCAAGCCCGCAAAGAGTCTAAAACTGATTGGCGAGGAAAGGGTTGCTAGAAAGTTTCCAAACCTTGAAGTCCTGAATTCCTACTGGGTCGGCGAAGACGGACGGTCAAAATGGTTTGAAGTCATAATGGTCGACCCGAGCCAT
>PEWI01000116.1 GCA_002779555.1 Candidatus Bathyarchaeota archaeon CG07_land_8_20_14_0_80_47_9
TAGCAGTATCAACTAGTATAAATCATCAACCGTTTTTAAGGATTTTCGGAACACTTTTAATTGCTTCTGGGCTACTGTCTTATTTGGGCCCGTAGCCTAGCACGGATTAAGGCGTCGGCCTTCGGAGCCGAAGGTCAAGGGTTCAAATCCCTTCGGGCCCGCTAACGCTTTTCTGGGTCCTAGGTTGTGCACGTCTGGCAGTAGTTTCATTTGCAGACCATGAAAATGCGTTTGAAGACTGTTCGTTGGTGGACCGAGCGGGATTGGCACCCAAAAGGGTTCAAGTCCAACCTGCGTGCCCTTTGTTGCCAATGAACTAGAAGGATAAACCTTACTAGCTTGTGCCATTTTGAGATATGGGTCTACGAGGAGGATAGCAAACCATAGACTGGCGCGAGCAATTAATGGTGAGGGCACTGCACTTTGTTCAGAGATTACGTTTGTTCGAGTTACTGCCATTCAAGGCACCAACACGTCCATTCACTGACTGTTTTGGAGGTCTAGAGAAGGTTGAGGCTGTTAGACAAATCTTCGGCGAAAGAACAGAGGAGGTGCTGCGCAATCTAAGGGTAGAGTTTACTTGGATGAGGGGGTACATGAGAGTCAGCAACGTAGATGGCCATCTTATAGTCAGTTCCTACTACGTGAACAATGGCGATAAGGTTGACGTATATCTAGACTTGATCCATGAATTAGTGCACGTGAAGCAGTTCATAGAGGGAAAAAAGCTCTTCGACAGCGACTATAGTTACGCCGAGAGACCTACCGAAGTTCAAGCTTATCAACACGCAGTAGAAGAGGCGAGGAGACTGGGATTAAGTGATGAGAGAATCTGCAAGTACCTCAAGACAGAATGGATGAGCAATGAGAGTCTTAAACAACTAGCAAGAGTTCTGAAGGTCAAATGCCCCCATTAGGTCAGGCGCGCGTTATTGTTTCCATACCTGAATGGGAGTGGACCGGGCGGGATTTGAACCCGCGATTTCCGCATTGCGAATGCGGCGTTCATACCAAGCTGAACTACCGGCCCTGTGTTTCGGAAGAGAGGATGAATTAGGAATAAAGAGCTTACGGTTTCACTTCTGGCGTGCACATGTTTCCAGATTAAACAGCAACTTTGTCTATTATCTGCATCTGACCGATTTTACGTCAGAGGTGCAATGACTGTTGAATCCTTGGCAAGACCTTAAGTATCGGGCTTGTCAACGTCTATTTCTGGTTTCTATGGTCAAGTTGAAGGTTTACCTTCACAGCCTTGAAGTTCCAACAGTCGGCTTCGTTGACAAAGAAGGAGCAATGCATGCCTGCGCTCAAGCCCAAAAGACCGCATTCGAAAGGCTAGGGAGCTTCTCCAGTCTCTTCGGAAACCGCTATTTGAATGAGGAGGAAAGAGAGACTTTAATGCGTGTCGAGGATTTCTGCAGAAGCAATGGCTTAGAGTTTGAGATTGTCGATGTTGGTCAAATGAGTTTCCTGTCAAGGTTGAGGTTGAGAATAGGGGGACTTAAGACTCCGAGCGTTTGCTGTGGAGAAAGGGTGCTTAAGGGGCTTCCTACTGAAGAGAGTCTTGGACGGCTTTTGAAACCAGTTTGAAATGTAAGTTCAAGTCTGAAGTTTCGCTGACTGTCACCGGAAGGTTCATGAATGCGATTCAGTTTCAGGGAATGGGCAGTATAAGAGCTATTCATTGCAGCTACTGCCAAAAGCATAAAGGAGCTATTTGGAGATAGCTACGTAGATTTTCTTGTCGTCTAGTTGGCATTCGTGCCAATCTGCTTTGGCGTCTTCGCGTTTGCTGTGCAGGTTGACTTTCTTTGTCCGGACTAGCTCCTGCATTTCATCGAGGTATGGTTGCAGCAGTGTTATGCTTTCGTCGTCGAGTTCTGCGATGTGGATGGCGTTTAGGATGTCGGTCGGCATGTAGCCCAGTTCCTTCCTCAAGGCTTGGACTCTGCGGGCTAGGTCTCGCATCAGGCCTTCGCCGAGAAGTCCTTCGTCGCGTTGAACGTTCAAGAAGACTTGCATGTCGCCTTCTGAGACTGATGTCCACCCTTCTTGCGAAGAGTATTCTGGAGCCTTCTGTAGGTATTCCGCGGTTTTGACGTTTGCCAGTTCAAGGAACAGCTCTTCAGCGTTCTTCAGGGCTGTGCAGATTTTTTCTGGAGCCACGATGGTCATCTTGTTCAGGGGCCAGCGTCTCTTCAGCTTGGCGGATTGTCTGGCTGAATAGACTAGTGAGACTGACTTAAACAGGGTTTGGAAATCCTCCTCCACGGCCAGGCTTCGCATTTTCTTGTCAGGTTTGGGCCAGCTTTCGAGGTTCACTGTCTCGGGGAGTGTCTGGTCGAGTTTTCTGTAGACTTTCTGGTACAGTGCCTCGCTCAGATAGGGCGTTATCGGGTTGAACAGAAGTGTTGCTGTTTTCAAAACCTGCCACAGCGTTGCGTACACTGCCAGTCTTCTGTTCAGAGTTTCCGGGTCGTCTGTCCACAGTTCCTTGCGGACCATGGGCACGTAAAGCCTGCTCAGGGTTTCTATGACGAAGTCTTCGAGTGCTGCGAGGGCGAAGTTGAATTCGCATGTTTCCAGCTTAGCAGTGTATTCCTCTATCGTGGCTTGGAGTTTTGACAGCAGCCAAAGGTCGGGTGGTTTAAGCTGCTTTTCCTTTCCTGCCCATTCGAGTGTGTGTTTTTGTGAGTTGAAGTTGTCGTATTCGGAGTTCTGCATGAAGAACCTGCTGAGATGGTACAGCGTTGAGAGAACTTGGTATGGGCGGCGGCTGAGTTCTTGGGGGTCGAAGTTGTTGGCGTCTATGGGTGAGCATTTTCTGAGCATGTAGAATCTGCATATGTCTGCGCTGTATTTTTCGAGTATCTTGTCTGCTTCCAGCACGTTTCCGAGGCTTTTACTCATTTTTCTGCCTTTTGCGTCTTGGGTCAGACCTTGGAACAGGAAGGCCTTGTAGGGTGATTCTGCTTTTCCAGTTAGTATGACGTGTTCCAGCAGGAGTGAGTTGGCCCATCCTCTTGTTTGGTCCATTGCTTCTGTCAAGTAGTCGACGGGCACATACTTTTTGAGTTCCTCGTCTGTGAATCTGGCGTAAGGCGAGGCGCCGCTGTTGTGCCAAGTGTCGAGCACGAAGTCTTCTCGGTGCATTGTTCCTCCGCATTTTTCGCATTTGAATGTGACTCGGTCAACCCAGGGCTTGTGCAGTTCGAAATGTCCCTGTGGTTTTTCTATGGCTTTCTCGAGCAGTTCCTTTTTGGTTGCCACTAAGGTTTTTGCTTCGCATTTTTCGCATTTCCAAACTGGCAGGGGTGTTCCCCAGACGCGTTCTCTTGATATGCACCATGGTTTGCCTTCTTTCAGGAAGGACATGAATCGGTTTTTGGGGCTTTCATAGAAGTACCTTACTTTTTCTGCGGCCTCTAGGACTTTTTTGTTTATCTTGTCTGTTCTGAGGAAGTATTCTTTTCTTGCAAGCCAGACAAGCTTGTGGTGTGAGCGCCAGCATGTTGGGTATTCATGTTTGACGGTTTTGACATCGACGAGTAGCCCTCTCTTGCGGAGTTCTTCAACGACCATGTTGTCTGCGTCTCTGGCGAACACGCCTTTGAAGGCGCCTGCGTCGTTTGTGAATTTGACTTCGTCGTCAAAAGGTGCAAAGATTGGGACGTCTCGTTTCTGTGCGGCGAAGAAGTCTTCTTCTCCGTTTCCAGGTGACTGGTGCACGACTCCTGTGGCTGTGTTTATGTCGACGAAGTCTTCTAGGACGACTTTGTGCACGAGTGGGTGTTTCTTTTCCAGTTCTGCCTGTTTCGGGATAAGGTCTTTGAATGGGAAGTCGTATCTTGTGCCGTCGAGACTTTTTCCAGTGACGGTTTCGGTTACTTCGTATTTTTGTAGGCCTAGTTCTTGCATGACGGGGTCGACGCGTTGTTTGGCGAGTATCCATTTTTCCTTGTCGACTTTGACTTTGGCGTATTCTGCTTCTGGGTGTACTGCGAGCATGGTGTCTGTGATGAGGGTGAAGGGCATGGTTGTCCATACGAGGAAGTATTCGTCTTGTTTGTCGGTGAGTTTGAATTTGAAGTATAGGCTTGGGTCTTCCACGATTTTGTACGAGTCTTCGTAGCCGACTTCGGCGCTGCTCAGGCTTGTTTGGCAGCCGGGGCAGTATGCGACTACGTAGTGTCCTTCTTCGAGGAGCCCTTGGTTCCATGCGCGTTTGAGGTATTGCCATTCTCTTTCTATGTACTCGTCTTTGTAGGTCCAGTAGGCTTTTTCGTGGTCGATGAAGATGCCGAGTTTGCCGTCGGCTTCCACCCATGCTTTTTGGTATTTCATTATGGCTTTCTTGCATTCTTCTATGAAGCGTTCTTCGCCTACTCTTTCGAGAAGTTCCCGCTTGTTTTTCACGCCCAGCTGCTTTTCAACTTCCAGCTCCACCGGCAGTCCTTGACAGTCCCATCCTGCCCAGAAGGGTATGTAGTAGCCTTGCATGGTTTTCCATCTGTATCTAAGGTCTTTCATGACTCGGCCTCGGGTGTGGCCGACGTGTGGTATGCCGTTGAGTGTTGGCGGTCCTTCCACGAAGCCTAAGACGCCGACGTTGTTTTTCTCTCTAAATTGGGCTAGTTTCTGCTGTGTTTGGTTTTGCTGCCAAAATCGGCGTGTTTCTTTTTCAAGTTCAAGCGGGCGATAATCTATCGTGAGGGTTGTTTCAGAATTAGGTTTGAATTTGGCGGTCACCTTGCATCACATTGCACCCGCAAATAAATCAACATAGCCTAAGCACCATATAACCTTTACCCATAACTATTTGCTACATACACGCAAATGACGACTTGCTTGCGTTTTCGAAACAACATTAGATCCTCAGGGGTAGTGCAGGCATACTCAAAACCATCTTCTATGAGCCTCTTTGCCTCTTCCGTGTTCTTGGCAGTTGATCTATGCCTTGTTGTCTTAGCGCGCGTGTTGACATAGAGGATTTTTCAGCAAATGAGCGTAAGTTAGAAGCCAATCACAAGCGTCTCTGTGTACACAACTCCAGCGATGCCTCTGATGCTATCCGTAACGAGGTTTCCCAATTCTTCGGTCGTCTTTGTCTCCACAATCACAGCGAAGTCGTAGCGCCCGAAAACGCCGTAGACTTCCTTAACACCTTTGACCTTACAGATTTCTTCCTTGACAGTCTTCATAAGATTCAATGTTTCACTCGAACCTACTCGGACAAGAACCAAAGCTTTAACCATTTCAACCACCGTTAGGACATATTACTGTTCAGCGTATTAATCTCTTGCGCGCGCTGCTACGCGGCTTTGAGCAATTTGTATGCCTGCTCTTCAATGTCGGCTATTTCTGTCAAAGTGTTCGACACCGACTGTTTGTCTTGTTTCAGTGCCACTTGACAGAGTTTTATGATTCTTTCTCCAGACTGTCTGAACAACTTTGATGCTTCAGTCCACCCGCTTACATTGTATTTGCCTCCTAATGCTTTGAGAACATCTGCTTGCCAAAATCGCATACCATGACTGTTCTCAAACGTTCTGGGCAAAAGAGGCGGCGTTGTTGCGTAGGTGACCATATGCTCAAAGTACTTCTTATTATCCCATTCAAGTGTTTCATCAGCCAATTTGCGCATAGCAGGAATACCGAAGAGGCGTACAGGAGGATGCAGGAATCGCTCAGCCTTATAGGAAAAACCTTTCTTCGCGACTTCAAACTCGGATAGTATCACTCTGGGTAGGGTGAATGCCCGTATGGTATTTCTCTTACTCATTCCAGGCACTTTAACGTCCAAGGAGTTCTTAAATTCATCATATGGGATTTTCTGAACGTTTTTGTGGCTGCAGTCGTGTACGAAAACCGCTTGTTCCTCATCATCGTATCCGACGACAAGAACGTAATGAATGGGAACATGCTGCCTCTTGTATAGGTCTGGGTAATAATGGAGATAATACATGTCAAGAGCACCAGCCACCACTGGTCGATCCTCTTGGATGAAATCCTTAAGACGAGAAAACATAAACTCGAAGCTTTTCCCCTCGACGACGGTTTCTTTGAATCCGATGATATTCGCCAGATCCTTCATCAAGTACTTGGGATTTGCACCCCAATACACCATGCACGGTGGATCTGCTCTTTTGAAGCGAAGATAGGCAAAGCCAGCCATCCCACCTACGACAGAAAGAAGGAAATCAGCGTATGCCTCCTTCCATGCCAAAAGATCTTCCAACCCATTAACATAACATGTGGATTCGCATACTCTATGCGGGAGTGCGTGTAGCTTCTTCATACGACCCATCTCGCTTTATTGGGCAACAGCGGAACACTCGAATATACTTGCCCACGAGATAAATAGCTACTGCAACCGTGCAGAGTTGCATGATTAACTGTAAACAAAGCGTGCCTGTCCGTTCTTATGTATGTATACAGAAAAAAGAGGGGTTGTGCGGGAGACATCGCCAATTTGGCGTGAAATAACCTTTTTGAATCAGCGATATTGTCGTGCTTGTTAGGGGAGAAGGCTTGCTCTGCAGTGTCTACCCCTCCTCTATGTCGATTGAACCTGCAGTGGCCGATCTGAAGAGAGGCTAGCAACTTTTCAGAAATGGCAGGCTTGTGGAAGCTGCTTGCATGATTCTGGCGTGCTTATCAATATCAAGCTGCTCATAATGGTATTCTCTTTCCGTCAAAGTCGCGTTTCGAGGATCCAAACTCAGCTTCAACTTCTCTTAACTGCTTTGACGTGAATATGGGACCGTCTCTGCAAACTCTGTATTTTCCTATGACGCAGCTTCCGCACAAGCCTATGGCACAACGCATCAGTCGCTCCAAGCTCGCTTCGAAGCTTACCTCACACTTTTCAGCTAGCTCGAAAACCTTCCTTATCATCGGCTCAGGTCCGCAAGTGTAAACCATATCAAACCTTTCATTTGTCAATAGCCTGTCCAATGGTTCTGTGCACAGCCCCGTGATTCCGCAACTGCCATCCTCAGTAGTTGCCACAAGCTGCCTATTCCCTCCAATGAGCATTTTCTTCAACCCGTCCATAAACAGCAGTTCATCCTCGGTCTTCGCGCCCATCACAAAAACCAGCCTCTCTACGTCAGGCAACAATCTCTTGACAAGAAACCACAACGGAGCCATACCCGTGCCCCCGCCCACGATCAGAATCTTTCCCTTTTTCCGGGTGAAACTGTTGCCGAACGGACCTCGCACACCCACAAAGTCGCCAGCTTTCATTCTGTGCAAGGCTTCAGTCGCTTCACCCACCTTCTTAACCGTTACAGAAACCGCTCCATCTTCACCTACATCCAATATGCTCAGCGGAATCTCATCAACACCAGGAATCCAGAGCATCAAAAACTGTCCAGGCTTAGCCCTTGCACATTCCCTATCCTTGAACGTGAAAGTCGTGACAGTGGGGCTTTCGGTCCTGACACTTAGGATGCTCGTAGTTCTCAGCTTGTTAGCTGCGATGCGATAAGCCGACAATCTCGTTTACGCTCCTGAAGCCTTTCTTCTTCAAGTAAGCATCCACGCCTCTGGACACAGACCTGAACACGCTCGGACCCTTCAGCGCGATGGCCGTGCCAATCTGCACGGCTGAAGCCCCAGCAAGGAAAAACTCTACTGCATCACGCCAGTCTGTTACGCCCCCGCACCCCATAATGGGCACCTTGACACGCTCGTAGACATCATAAACGCATCTAAGCGCTATCGGCTTCACCGCAGGACCCGACAGTCCGCCTCTCTTGTTGCTTAGAATAGGCATCGCCGTTTCCACATCTATCGCCATGGCCCTGACTGTGTTTATCGCTGTGATTCCGTCTGCGCCAGCCCTAACCGCAGCCTCAGCAATCTCCACCAGATCAGTGACGTTTGGCGACAACTTTACAAGAACAGGCCTATCCACAACTGCCTTAACCTTCCCTACCACTTCAGCCAAGACCTCAGGGCTTTGCCCAATCTCCGAACCAGTCTCCTTCACGTGCGGACACGAAACATTCAACTCCAACGCATCGGCACCCGCGCCCACTGCCTTCTTGGCAACAGTTGCGTACTCCTCAGCCGAAAAACCGTAGACGCTCACGATCAGCGGAACACCCAGCCTTTTCATTTCACGGATCTCGCGCACAAACTCACTTATGCCAGGGTTCGGGAGCCCCACAGCATTGATTAGGCCGAAATCTGCCTGAACAACCGTTGGATTCGCGTAACCCTTCCGCGGCTTGAAACCCACAGACTTCGTGACAACCGCACCTGCTCCGCCTGCAACAATGCTGCTTAACGTTTCAGCGGAATAGCCCAGAATCCCAGAAGCCAGCATCGTCGGGTTATTAAGCTTCAAACCAGCCAGATTCACCTTTAAACGATCCGTTCCCAAAGACCCTATCACCGCCAACACTTTCAGTAAGGGTTGTAGCTCTGTCAAAATAAGGTTTGTTTATTGTGGATGAAACATGGATTAAATGTGGGTGTCGAATGCGCCCTTTTCAAGGCGGTTTATGTTTTGGCTGGTTCTGTTTTCTTCATGTAGGCCCAGATTGCCAGCACAATGCCGATCAAGCCTATGATTCCGACTAGACCGTAGAAGTACCAACCATTGCCTGTGCCGTAGGTTACACCGAAGTCGTAACTGCCGGAATATCGCACCGCGCCGAGTATTATAGCAATTATGATCAGCAACATGCCGCCGTAAAGCATCATCTTGTTCAAGTTTCACCTCGCCTCCTTTAGGACTTTTCATAAATAGGACAGTAACTCGTTGCTTAGACTATTTAATACCTTCCATGGCCAGAGCGCGAAAAAGGATTCTTGAGGTAGGCAAGGGAGCAGTCAACCCCATTTTTCCCATCAACTTGATGAAACATGAAGACAACGAGACATGAGCTTCAGCCGGGAAGATTCGGTGCGATATCTTAGTGAACTACCCTACCCTGAAGGATAGGGCTTCAAGGCTCAAACGGCTTTCTTTCCATTTGATAACCTTCGCCAAGCTCACGTTGGCACTACTCCTTCCCAAAGGTCGGAGATACTTCCTGAGGATGTTCACAGCGCCGTTGACGTCTGCATTTATATGCAGTCCACATTTGCTGCAAACGTATAATCCTCTTGTTTTCCGATTTCTTTTTCGGATTTCGCCACATCTGCAACACGTTTTGGACGTGGCTTTCTCGTTCACCTGCACTAACAGTATGCCCTCTCTACGCAACTTGTATTCGAGGGTTGCAGTGAACTGACTGAAACTCCAAGCATGATTCTTCTGGTTGTTCACTCGCCCCCAACTTCGTGCCCTAACAAGTTTCTCAGGCTTCTTAGTGTCCGACCTCAACTTACGAATATTATGCAAATCGCCCGCAACAACGACGTTCACGTTAGACCTCACACAATCATCCACAATAGCCTTCGTCTGCGCATGAAGAACATGCTTAATTTGTCTTGCCCGTTTCCTTGCTAACTGTGATAGTCGTTTGCTCCATTCTTTCTTTCCATGGCTTTGCTTTTTCACTATGCTTTGAGCTCGCCCTATTTCCTTGTTGAAGTACCGTTGAATTGACAATAAGCCTCTGCCCGTGTAAATCCTCGCTTCGCCATCTTCCTTCACAGTCGTCGCCGTATGGATTACGCCTAAATCAACACCCATAACTTGCCCGTCTTGTTTCCACGGCGGGTCTTCAACGCGATAAACAATGTAGGCGAAACCACTTTTCACTTCAACCCTCACAATGTTTTCGTGAGTTAGTTCTATTTTTGGCTGAAGCTGAAAATCTAGGTGAAGATACACGCCTCTTTTAAGGGTTAACTGCATTTGGCATTTTTCGATTTTAACGGCGTATCTGGTGAAGGTTATAGTGCTTATGCTGTTTTTCTTTCTGAACATCGGAGGATTCGCGGTAGCATCTATCTTCCTTAGCTGAAACCATGAGCGGTACGCCTCCGCAAGTTTATGCAACACTGCCTGCGCCGTGTGACTGTGAACTTTTCGGCACCAAAAATCGTCTTTGAACACCCGCTGCAACTCGTAGTAATCGGGGATTTTCCCTGTTTTCTCCCATTGCTCACGGCAATAATAATTAGCCTTATTCCAGATTTTGGTGCAAACATTCCCCACTTCCTTTAGTTCAGAACGTTCTGGAACCTTGGCTTTAGCCGTAAAATACATAATCGGACGTTCACTATAAACGATATAAGTGTTGCGACTTTCATCCCCAACCTGGAGGATGGGAACTTCCTGCCAATAAGGTTAAACACAAGCCCTAGGATTAGTAGTTGCTGAAGGCCAAATCATGAAAGCAGCAGTAGTCGAAAGCCTATTTGGCATACTGGCGTTCAACGAGGAAAACCAGATAGCAGAAAAAGTGCTCTTTCCCAAGAAT
>PEWI01000076.1:0-308 GCA_002779555.1 Candidatus Bathyarchaeota archaeon CG07_land_8_20_14_0_80_47_9
CCCAACGGCCTCTACGAGATCGTGTACGGCCAGAGGCGAGTAAAAGCAGCTGAGAAAGCAGGTCTGATAGAGATTCCTGCAAATATCAGAATTCTTTCGGATCAAGAAGCCTATGAGGTCCAGTTCAGCGAAAACATTCAACGTGAAGACTTGAGCGATATGGAAAAGGCTCGTATGCTCAACTTCTTAATCACGAAATTCGGCTATACGCAAGAACAATTAGCTAAGAAACTTGGGAAAAGCCAGCCATGGATTTCTCAACATCTTGCAATGCTTCAGATTCCCGAAAATATCACACGTGTGATAAA
>PEWI01000076.1:321-2483 GCA_002779555.1 Candidatus Bathyarchaeota archaeon CG07_land_8_20_14_0_80_47_9
ACGGAAGGACAAGCTCGTGAGATCCTGGCGGCACCCGCTGAAAAACGCGAGGAAATCCTTGACCACATAACTGAGACTGGTGAGGTGCCTTCTATTCGTGAGATCCGTAGGGCAGCGCAGCCTGAGCAGTTACACGAGCCCATGGGGCCCACTCCCGGCCATCTTGAGCCAGAACGCGAGCCAAGGCCTGAGGAGATTGACACTGGCTTTGAATGGACATGCCCAGAATGCGAAGAGAAGTTCCAGCTTATTCATGTCAAGAATCCCGATGGCTCGGTAAGGCACAAACTGGAGGCCAAGGACTAATGAGTCTGCGGCGACTCTACGGCAGCATCTCTAAAGACAAGCGGATCTGCAATTACTATCGCTGCCAGAGGCCCATCCTGCGCAACATTGACCGTGACAAGAAAGACCGCCTATACCATCATGGCTGCTTCATGGCTGCGCTTGACGAGCAGTTTCGCTGCCTGAACTGTTATACGACTTTTGACGCTACAGAGGGCTCCTTTGAAACTGTCCAGGTACAGCGCCAGGACGAATTCCGAGAAAAGCTAATCATGATCTGTCCGAACTGCGGCAGCCACAACTTGAAACGTGTAAAGATTAGGCATCTCCGGGAGGCGTCTTCCTGACTTGCAAAACTAAGTTTCACATCATCGGCAATTATAAAGGCAGGGCATTCCCGAGACCGCGAGCTTGCCCATTATGGTTCACGGAAGATCCTAAGGAAGTAGATATTTTGAAGTTAGAGGAAGGAAAATGTCCAATGCCAGCCTCTATAATGAAAATGCAGATAAGTGGACCATGTATAGGGGCTTCAATTGACCTGGGCAAATTAATCATGGTTGATTGCCCGGAGTTTTATCGCCGAAATAAAGAAATGATAGATAGTCCAAGAAGTGGTTGGTTACGCGGAGAAGGATTAACCACCGATTATCTTGACTGTGCCCTTTTTTCTGAGTGGTGGTGGAAATTCAGAACGCATGCTAAGGCAAAGGAGGCTGCTGTTAATGCGCAGATGTAGTTTGTGTGGTCCGATATCTCATAATGAAGCAGACTTTGACGTTTCCGTGGGCTCTGAAGACCGTTCACTACAAGTATGCCGCTGGTGTGAACAGGACCTGACGCTTTTCGGAGTTAAACTTAACCAGGTTGTGAAGCTGCCAAGGGTCCCATCACATGTGAACGTTCTTGCTGCGGTGCTGGGGCCCGTGTACAGTTTGTTGGAGGCTTTTACTTGAAGAAGGCTAAACCAAAAGAATTGCAGAAATTAAGTTTTGATGAAAGATTCATCGCAGATGTTTTGCATAATCCGATTTACACAGGGGTAGGTCCTTACGAACGAACTGTGAAAGATGAAGTGTGGATAAAATGTGCAGTGATGGCCATTGAGGAATTCGGTGTGGAAGCTTTTCTACGGGACATGTTGGACCTCTTGCGTGAATCCCTCAGAGGCACAAAGGCTTGTCCCCCTCCCTCTGATGACGTAAGGACTGAAGCTGCCGACATGCTTGCAGATCGCGTTAGAGAGACAATTGGGCGATTTTTAAAGAAAAAACCTCTAACCGCCACGGAGATTATGGTGGCCCTTTATCAGAATTGCGAAATGGCACGTGAATGTGGGAGGCTTTTAAGTTGAGGGTTAGGTGGGTCTGTACCGTGCGATACTGCGGCAACAATCCTCCGCGTTTTTCGCCTAGGCCCAGTAGCAAGTGCAGCACTCTGTATCACTGCAGGAATGTGAGGTGCGAAACATGAAGCAAAGAGAAGGTATTGTTGAAAATGTTCGCAACATAAGAACAAAGATGCAAGCGTTAAACTATTGCCTTTTGACATGCAAAAACTGCGTGTTAGGTTGTGCTGTTGACTGTGAAATCAGAAGAAAATGGAAGCTTCCTCCGCACGGAGAAAAGTATGACGAGTAGGTGACCTATTTTTGGCTGGGCCCTCCCAAGATCCTATCAAATGTCCTTTCTGCGGCCACACCTGGACACCTAGGGTTCCAAAACCGAAGGAGTGCCCACGCTGCAAGAGGCGCTTTGACAGAAAAAGAAGGAGATTACCTAAATGCTTCAGAAACATGTGAAGATAGTAGTAGAAATTTATTATTATTATTATTATTGTTTGTACATAACGTACGTACATAACGTACTACTATCACA
>PEWI01000234.1 GCA_002779555.1 Candidatus Bathyarchaeota archaeon CG07_land_8_20_14_0_80_47_9
TCAAAGATGACCATTGCACCGCAGTTCATCTTCTCTCCATATTTGACAAACGAAGCCTTAGTCTTGAGATAAGTGACGTCGATGTCATGCTCAATCTCGTCAACCTTCTCAGCGCCCGCCACAGCTTCTGCTGAATTCACCGCTAGCTTCTCTATGCTACCGCGCAGGGCCTGGGCGCAATCAACGAGCCTGCCAGTCATGCTTACCGTGTTCTCACAAAGCTCTCTGGGAAGCTCAGCATCCGCAAGCATCTCCATGCATCTGGCCGCGTCCTTAACGTGGTCAGCAAGAGTGTCGAGCCTCTTCACGAGGTGCAGCAAATCCTCACGGTAGTCAGCAAATAATGCGGCTCCTTTCGTGAGTTCTTTGAAAACGTCCATCCGCAGCCTGTCCACATCTTCCTCTACCTTGAAGAGGCTTTCGATGCGCTGGGTCGCCTCTTTTTTCTTGCCTTCCAAAATGCTCTTCGTAGCTTGATGAAGCAACGTCACCGTGTCAAGCGCTTTCGATATCTGTTCCTGAGCCAAGTCCAACGCTTTTGTTCTTCGGCGTCTTTCAAACCACGCGTAACTTCTCTTTTCCAACCTATGCGTCTCCTTTTAACAGTACTTTAGCCCATGTACGCTTATAACTCTTAAACCTCAGAGGCACTGCCTTGCTCAGCCACCCAATACGTCTTGTCTTCGCCCTTTCTCGTCGTAACATATTCCTTCTTGAAAATAGGCGCTTCCTTCTTGTACCTTTCAACAGCCTCTTCCAAAACAGAGAACACCTGCTTTCGGTGGGAGCCCGCGACCAAAACATACACGAGGTCTTCGCCAACGCTGAATTCCCCGAGCAAATGATGAATCTGAACATCTGTCACGCCTGGCTTCTTCTTCAAGTCCTCACAAATGCTACCGAACGTTTCATTTGCCTTCTCTTCGTAGGCCTCTAACTCCAACTTCCGAACCTTTTCACCTTTTAGGTTCTCTCCGCGAACGACACCGACAAACACAGCAATCGCACCGGCTTTTCTGAAGTTTGGCCTATCTTTCGCGTTTCTGATTATGTCTAAAAGGGACACGGCACCTTTTTCGTGGACTCCAGCACTTATCCGCATGATCCCGCCACTTATGCAAAGAACCGACGCACAGACTTAAGCTTTATAGAGCTATACTGCTTTGACCAGCATGCGGTTTAAACCGTTGAATAATCTGGAATATTCGCGCAACCTCTCCTGAGCCTGACTCACCGTGACTTCAGAAAACTCGATCACGTCATTCGGTTTAGCCTGCCCGAGAAGCGAAACGTCAGGAGTCACTATCACCGCGATCTTCGGATAACCACCAGTTGTCTGAGCATCCCGCATTATCACAATAGGCTTTCCATTCTTCGGAACCTGAACTGAACCATGCAAGAGCGCGTCAGACACAATGTCTGCCTTTCCCTTGTGCTCTATCAGCGGACCCTCGAGTCGGTACCCCATGCGGTCTGCTTCAGGCGTGACCCGGTATTCGCTGGAGAAGAAAGTGTCGATACCCTCTTCAGTGAACATGTCAGCCTGCGGCCCGAGCACGGCCTGCACTTGAAAGCGGTGTGTAAATTTGGGCACTAATTCTTCCGGCATCTTGTACAAAGCATCAAGAGGTTCCGCCTCAAACCCTTCAACGATGTCTCCGGTTCTCAATTGTCTGCCATTGATTCCTCCAAACTCGCCTCGAACATAAGTCGACCTGCTTCCAAGCACCAACGGCGCCTCTATTCCTCCTCTAACTGTAATGTAGACTCTGCAGCCGCTCTCCATTCTACTGAAGGAAACAACATCCCTCTCTTCTAAATTCAAGGTTTGCCACATTGGAACGTCTTGACCGTCTATCTTCGGAGAAACAGCCGCCCCAGTTATGGCAACCTGCACTTTGGTCAAGACCAAAAGTTCAGGGCCGATCAGAGTTATTTCCAAACCTGCGTCGCCCGGTTTGTTTCTAACTAGAACGTTTGCAGCAGCCAGCGAGAATGCGTCCATTGCGCCGGAAATTGGAACCCCGTATTTGAGGTAGCCATATCTTCCCAAGTCCTGAACGGTAGTGAAGAACCCGGGTTTTGTTACATTGAAGACTTTCATCTTCGTTATTCCTTCCAAAAGGCACCAGAGGTTCCGTTCAGAATGGCTTCTTCGATCTTCTTGTATTCCTTCTCTGAAACTTGCTGGAACTCTACAGAGTCTCCCGGTTTAAGAAGTGCCGGCGGGTCCATCTGCGGATTGAAAAGCCTCAAATGTGTTCTCCCGATTATCTGCCAGCCGCCAGGCGCTTCACATGGGTATATGCCTGTCTGCTTCTCTGCTATGCCGACCGAGCCCGCTGCCACCTTGAGTCGCGGCGTTTCAAGACGTGCTGTCGCTATTTCATCTGCAACTTCCCCGAGGTAAGGAAAGCCTGCGACGAAGCCTAGCATGTACACTCGATATTCTCTACCGGAATGAATCTGGATAACTTGCTCCTCAGTCAAGCCGTGAAATTGGGCAACATAAGAGAGGTCTGGTCCGTACTGTCCCCCATAAACTACAGGAACAACGATTCTTCGAACAGCTTCAAGCTTCGATTCTTTCAACTCGCTTTCAATATCTTTAACGCGCAACACAAGCTGCTTATAACCTATCTTTGCCAGGTCATATCGGATAAGTAAGGATCGATAGGTTGGAACAAGCTCTTCTACCCCCTGAATCCGCGCCTTCAGGATTGCTTTGCTCAGAGCTATGACCTTGCGGTTAACATCAAGGTCTATCGTATCGCCGAATTCGACGAGAAGGGCGCTGTCGCCAAACGGCAAGTATCGCCCCGATGTGTATTTTCCAGTTCCCATCACAAAGCCCAATGTGTAATTAAAGGAAGTTGCCTACTGGAATCACTTCAATCCCTTTCTCAATCAATCCCTTTTTCAGTGCCTGTGCAAGTCTCACAGCCGCAGGAGTGTCGCCATGTACACAGATTGTGTGCACTTCACCCAAGCTCGCAACTTCGCCGTCCACAGCAATTACGGTTCCGTCTTTGGTTACTCTGACAGCTCTTTCGACCACTTTGCGAGGGTCCTGAATCACTGCGTTCGGCTGTTTTCTTGAAACTAGACTTCCATCCGAATTATAGGTTCTGTCGGCGAAAAACTCGTGGGCGACTTTCAGTCCCTTTCTGGTTGCAGTTTTGGCTAAAACAGAGTTTGGAGGTGCGAAGACTATCAGACCTTCGTCTAATGCGCGGACGGCTTCCACGATAGCCTTGGACAGGTTTTCGTCTTTTGCCGCAGTGTTGTATAGGGCTCCATGAGGTTTTACATGTTGGAGTTTTACGTTGACTGCTTTTGCGAACCCATGAAGGGCACTTACTTGGTAGACGGTGTAGTTCATGGCCTCTTCCGAGGTTAGCTGCATTTCTCTTCTTCCGAAACCCATAATGTCCGGATACCCTGGGTGTGCTCCGACCGCGACTCTGTGCTTCTTGGCAAGATTGATTGTTCGCGCCATTGTGACCGGGTCTCCAGCGTGGAATCCGCATGCGACGTTTACCGAAGTTATGTAGGGCATTGTTTTTGCGTCGTTCCCGACGGTGAATTCTCCGTAGCTCTCGCCTAAGTCGCAGTTGATGTCGATTTTGGGTTTCATAGACATCTCCAAGGTAGAAGATAGTTTTATGTGGAAATGTATTTTGCCATGTTTTCAACTGCGGCTGATGGGACAGGTAAGTCCTTCATGGTAAGTAAGCCGGGCGGCGCGTTAATGACTTTGGGAATCGAGTTGACAACCATCGCGACTGTTCCTATGTCTCCGTGAACGCAGGGCTGAATCTTCTGCTTAATGTTGGGAACACCTTTAATGGTTATGGCATCATACTCATCTTCAGCTCCTATGTACGCCTGGAAATCAAGTACTATTACCTCTTTGCCTTTCATGATGCCTTTTGCCTTTTGTCTCAAACCTGCTGCTTGTCCCGCCTTGACCTTTATATCCTTGCCTTCAACTGGTTTCTCGGCGACAACTGGCTCAGCATGCTCGATCACTATCTCGTCCAGCTTCCAAGCCAATGCGCCTGCAATCATTGCGATGGATTGTTCAAGTCCAACGTGCCCTGTAATCTGCTTCTTTTCAATTTTCTGCTGGAATTCCTCAACTGTCAGACCTGCTCCTATCTTTTTCTGGAATGGCACACGCCTGGTTGCGGCGTTCATGACTCTGACCGCTTCGATTTTCTCTATTTTTTGGCAAGCTGCAGTGAGTGCTATTACAAGCGTGTCCATCAGGAAGCCGGGGTTTATGCCCGTGCCCAAGACCGTTACGTCATGCTTTTTGGCCAGAGCGTCAAGCTTTTTGGCGAACTCCGGCTCAGACGTGCATGGGTATGAAAGCTCTTCACACGTTGACACTACGTTAACACCGTGCTCCACGATTGAGGCGATCTGAGGATACGTGTCTCTAAGGTAGGAGGATGTTGCGTGAACTGCAATGTCTGCATCTGCCTTCGAAAGCACAGCGCCCAAGTCGTCTGAAACCTTTACTGCAAGCTTTTTCTCAAGCCCGAGGACTTCGCCTAAGTCTTTGTTGACCTTGTTCTTGTCAACGTCCACTGCTCCCACGATGTCTATATCTTCTTTTTCAAGCAAGAACTTCGCAATCATACTGCCGACGGCACCGACGCCGTATGAAATGACTCTCACCTTTCTCATCGCGACCTTCCTTTGGTTTAGATTCTTTATTGTGCTTGACCTAGATAAAAATAAGACGCCTGAATCGTCGCCATTTTTGAACGCATGGCCAAAACCTTTACGTTTGTAAAGTTTTATATCTGTCTGAAACTTTTCTACTTAGGAGGGCTGCCAGCTTGGAGACGACAAAAACCACAAACCTCAAAGCGACTCTCGAGCAAATACTGGACACTGAAAAACTCAAATACTGCTTTGATTGCGGTATCTGCACGGCCAGTTGTTCAATGGCTGAGCTGCTGGGGAAGGACTACAACCCGAGAAGACTCTTGGAAAGGATCGTCCTAGATCCTGACAGTGTGTTGTCTTCGGAAGAACTTTGGCTCTGCGCCTGGTGCTATCGCTGTTATAAACGATGCCCCCAAGCTTTGAAGGTGCCCGAAATATTCTTGTTAATGCGCACGATCAGCGCAAAACGAGGAAATTTTCAAGCATCTGAAAAGGCGTTCAAAATAATCGTGGAAAAGGTTCCTCTACCGTTCATTACAACTTTGGTCTGTTTTCATCCCGAGCGCGCTGGATTGGATAGGAAGAAAGTGATGGAAAAGATCGAAGAGCTTTCGAGGGAAGATTCAAAACGTAGGAAGAAAAGGAAGGCAGCACGCGCTTCGGGCGAAAAGGTTGCAGTTGTAGGTTCTGGACCTGCGGGTCTCACAGTTGCGTCTGAGCTCAGTCGCAGAGGATTCCACGCCACGGTTTTTGAATCGCTTCCAGAACCGGGCGGGATGTTGAGGAAATGCATACCTGAAAATCGTCTGCCGAGGCAGGTCTTGGACAAGGAGATTCAGCTTGTAGAAGACGTGGGCGTGGAAATAAGAACCGGTGTAGTTGTCGGCAAAGACTTGAGTTTTGAGGATTTGTCGAAGGATGGATTCCACGCCATATTTATCGGGACAGGTGCTCACAAGAGCCAGAAACTGAAGATGGAAGGAGTAGATCTGAAAGGCGTAGTTCACGCGCTCGGCTTCTTGTGGAGTGTTCATTCTGATAATAAGGTGGAAGTCGGCAAGAATATTGTTGTGATTGGAGGTGGGAATGTTGCAGTGGACGCTGCAAGAACCGCCTTGAACCTTGGAGCAAAAGATGTAACCATTCTCTATCGACGGTCAAGGGACGAGATGCCTGCGAACCCATGGGAAGTCAAAGAGGCTGAAGAAGCTGGCGTGAAAATCGAGTTTCTGGTCGCGCCTGTGAGGATATTGGGAGAGGGGACAGTTTCGGCGATAGAATGCGTTCGCACACAGTTGGGCGAACCAGACGAAACAGGCAGAAGGAAAGCCGTTCCGATTGAGGGGTCAGCGTTTAAGCGCGAAGCAGACATGGTGATTCTGGCAATCGGCGAAGCCCCAGACCTAGAATTCCTGCCGAAGGAAATAGAACTGAATGAAGATGGCTCGCTCTGGGTCAACCCGGTTACTATGGAAACGAGTATGCAAGGCATTTTTGCCGGCGGAGACGCTGTAACTGGGCCCGCGTCGGTGATTGAGGCCATTTGCGCTGGAAAACAGGCTGCAGAATCAATTGTGAGCTACCTGAAATCTCGCGAGGGATAAGCGAATGACCGAAAGAAAAGAGCCTGAATCTAAGAAAGCTGCCGAAGAGGTTCGCATCGGAGTCTATGTTTGCCACTGCGGTTTAAACATCGCAGATTCTGTAGACTGCGCCGAAGTTGCCAAGTTCGCAGCAACTCTCCCGCATGTTGTCTTGGCCAAAGACAACCTGTACACATGCTCAGACCAAGGACAAGACCAGATAAAGAAGGACATCAAAGAAAGCAAACTTAACCGTGTCGTCGTAGCGTCATGCTCACCTCGTCTCCACGAACCAACATTCAGAAAAGCGTGTGAAGAAGCCGGGCTGAACAAGTACCTTTTCGAGATGGCCAACATACGCGAACAATGCAGCTGGGTTCACCTATACGACAGGAAAGAAGCTACGGAGAAGGCCAAAGACCTCGTGAAAATGGCTGTTGCCAAGGCTGCATTGCTTGAGCCTGCGGAAGAGGCTGAAGTGCCGATAACAAGGAAAGCCTTGATCATCGGCGGCGGCGTGGCTGGCATTCAGGCTGCTTTGGATCTTGCAGACACTGGTTACAACGTGTATCTAGTTGAGAAAGAACCGAGCATCGGCGGGATGATGGCAAGGATAGATAAAACCTTCCCAACAATGGACTGCTCAATCTGCATTCTTGCACCAAAAATGTCTGATGTTGGCCACCATCCGAACATTGAGCTGTTAACCAACAGTGAAGTCACTGAGGTTAAAGGGTACATCGGCAACTTCCACGTCAAGGTGTTGAAGAAACCGCGATACGTCACAAAGGATTGTTCGGCCTGCGGAGAATGCGTAAAGGTCTGTCCCATTGTTGCCCCTAACGAGTTCGACGTGGGACTCGCCATAAGACACGGTATCTACACGCCTTTTGCGCAAGCAGTCCCGTCTACGTATATAATTGACATGAACGTCTGCCTCAACAAGGACGGCGTCGTCGTCTGCGACAGGTGCATGAAAGCCTGCGAAAGACAAGCTGTAACATACGAAATGAAGGCAGAAACTGCAGACCTTGAGGTCGGCACAATAATAGTGGCAACAGGCGCAGACGTATTTGACCCGACAGCCCTGCCTAACTACGGCTACGGCAAATACCAAAATGTAATCACGTCGCTTGAGTTTGAAAGACTAATCAACGCAGGCGGCCCCTCTGGAGGACGCTTGCTGAGACCAAGCGACAAGCAGATTCCCAAGCGCGTGGCTTTCGTCCAATGTGTTGGCTCACGATCCGACAAAAGCGGAAAACTGTACTGCAGCAACGTTTGCTGCATGAACACGATCAAAGACAGCTTGCTGATCAAGGAGCATTGGCCGGAAACCGAAATCTACGTCTTTTACGTTGACATACGCGCGTACGGAAAGGGTTTTGAAGACCTCTATAAACGAGCAAGGAAAGCTGGAGCCATCTTCATCCGCGGACTGCCGGCAGAGATAGTTGAGGACAAGAAAAACAGGAGCTTGTGGCTAATGGGAGAGAATTCGCTGCAAAACGAACTGTACAAGATAAAAGTTGACATGGCAGTGCTCTCCATTGGGCTAGAGCCGAGAAAAGACAGCGAATTTATACAGCGCTTGCTGACGCTTTCAAGAACCCAGGACGGATTTTTCATGGAAGCCCATCCGAAACTGAGACCTGTGGATGCTGCCACGGGCGGAATATTCTTTGCGGGTTGCGCTGAGGCGCCTAAGGACATAAAGGACAGCGTGACGCAAGCCAGTGCTGCCGCAGCCCGAGCGGGAATACTGATGGCTAAGGGAAAGGTGACGGTTGAGGCAATAACGCCGATTTCTTACCCTGAAAAGTGCAATGCCTGCGGGCTATGCGTGAAAGTCTGTCCCTACAATGCTATAACCTTGAACAAAGCCTTGAAGCGAATTGAGCTAATCGAAGCCGCATGCGGAGGATGCGGGACCTGCGCGGCTGAATGCCCCTTTGGCGCGCTCACACAGAAGCACTTCACTGACGAGCAGATCATTGCACAGATAGACGCTGTGACTGAAAATAGTCCTGAGAAGAAGATCGTCGCATTCTGCTGTAACTGGTGCGCCTATGCGGGCGCCGACTTTGCCGGTGTTAGCAGAATGCAGTATCCGCCAAACGTGCGCATCATCAGAACCATGTGCTCAGGGCGTGTAGCTCCGAAATTCGTTGAAAGAGCATTTGCAAGAGGCGCTGCAGCAGTCTTGGTGGCAGGCTGCTACCCTGGAGACTGCCACTACATAAACGCCAATTATCAAACACAGAAGCGTGTGGAACGCCTGCAGAAGAAGATGGAGCAGAGTGGGTTGAACAAGGAAAGACTGCAACTGCTGTGGGCTTCGGCGGCTGAAGGAGAAAGGTTTGCTTCAAAAATCCACGAAATGAAGAATATTGTTGATAGTGTCGCATCAAAAGAGGTGGAAGCTTCCCAAAAGGTTTTTGAAAAGGCTCTAACGGGTGTTTAACTATGCCGGAAAGAATTAAACACAAACCCCTCGACATTGACAAGGTAAAACCTCTAAAAGCTGAAATCCACATAATCACGGATCAATGCAAAGGATGCGGATACTGCATACAGTTTTGTCCAAAACAAGTTTTGGAAGAGTCGGAGGAAATAAACGCCAGAGGGGTTCATCCCCCAAAGATTGTGGACGAAAGCAAATGCATAATCTGCAGTTTCTGCACTGCCGTTTGTCCAGATTTTGCCATTTACACCACTGAAAAGAAATGCGCGGAGGGATGCTGAGCATGCCAAACAAAAGAAGCTTACTTACGGGCGCTCACTTCATGAATGGCGACGTGGCCTGCGCGGAAGGCGCAATAGCAGCAGGATGCAGATTCTTCGCAGGTTACCCAATCACGCCTGCAACGGAGATTGCTGAGCACCTTTCTCAGAGAATGCCCGAGTTTGGCGGAATCTACATTCAGATGGAAGACGAGATTGCATCGATAGCAGCTGTGCTCGGCGCCTCTTACGCTGGTTTGAAAGCCATGACTGCCACTTCCGGGCCGGGATTCAGCCTCATGCAAGAGAATATCGGGTTGGCTGTAATGACGGAGACGCCGTGCGTGATCGTAGACATCATGCGTGGCGGACCGAGCACTGGACAGCCCACGTTGCCGGGTCAGCAGGACGTGATGCAGGCACGTTGGGGCTCTCACGGGGACTATGCAACCGTCGCTTTGGCACCTTCATCTGTCCAAGAAATGTTTGACCTAACTCTTGAAGCCTTCAACCTCGCTGAGACTTACAGGGTTCCAGCCATGCTGTTGGGCGACGAGATCGTAGCGCACATGTATGAAAAACTGGTGATACCGCCACCTGACAAGTTGAGAATCGTTAACCGCAAGAGGCCCAATGTTCCACGAGAAGAATACGTGCCTTTCAAGCCTGACGAGGACTTGGTTCCGCCTATGGCTTGCTTTGGGGAGGGTTACCATTTTCACGCCACGGGTCTGACACATGATGAACGCGGTTACCCACAGACGTCAAGCTCAGAAGCCCAGCAAAAACTGGTTACGAGGCTCTGCAACAAGATACGCAAGAATGAGGACAAGATAATTAGAGTTGAAGAAACCATGCTGGATGATGCGGACGTGGCGGTCGTTGCATACGGGATAGTTGCCAGATCGGCATTGAGCGCTGTCAGAAAAGCCAGAGAAAAGGGAATAAAGGCTGGGCTCTTGCGATTGATTACGTTGTGGCCGTTCCCAGAGAAACGGGTTGCACAAGTCGCGAAGCAGGTCAAGGCGATTGTTGTTCCGGAGATGAACTGCGGGCAGATGGTGCTGGAAGTTGAGAGGGCAGCGAAAGAAACCCCAGTGGCTTTTCTTTCCAAGTTAGGCGAAGAACCTCACACACCGTTAGAGATTCTTGAGGAGATAAGGAGGAACAGCTGATGGTTGAACAAGTGACACATCCGCTCTCGAAGTATTTGCGAGCAGATATGATGCCGCACATATGGTGTCCAGGCTGTGGCAACGGTATCGTGCTCAACTGCTTTGTTCACGCACTGGACGAATTGAAGACTGATTTGGACAAGCTTGTCGTGGTTTCAGGCATCGGCTGCATCGGGCGCACAGCAGGGTACACAAACACGGACTCGTTCCATACCACGCATGGACGCGCAATAGCCTTCGCAACAGGCGTAAAGTTGGCGAATCCAGAGCTTGAAGTCGTCATCGTAAGTGG
>PEWI01000064.1 GCA_002779555.1 Candidatus Bathyarchaeota archaeon CG07_land_8_20_14_0_80_47_9
TTCGCCGTGTTTCCAGCAGAATCAAGCTCGTCCGTTATCGCAATAACTTCCTCGCTGAGACCAGACTGTTCAGCGATTCCCTTGGAGTTGTCCACAATCGGACCGTATGCGTCATTTGAAACCGTCAGTCCGACGATTGAAAGCATGCCGAGAGCTGCGAGAGCTATTCCATACACAGCATATTTCATATGTTCTGCTTCGTTCGTACCCAATGGGTAGCATATTTTGTATGAGACCGCTGCCGCCACGGCTATTCCGATTAAGGGGAAAATGATGCTGCGCAGGCCGTATGAGAATCCGGTTAATATGTTCAGTGCAGGCCCAGTTTCAGACGCAGCTGCAGTCTTCAGAACTGGCGCCTTGTCTTCTGAAGTGAAGTAGTCGCTCGTGATCCCGATTATTATTCCGGCTGCGAGACCCACAATTGTTGCTCCCCACAGCGCCCATTGATATCCTAGATACCACGTAGCCACGGCGGTCAGCACCCCGAAGATTATGCATGTTACATATGTTCCGTTGTTCAATGCGGCTCCCGGGTTGCCTTTTGGTCCGACTCTAACAGTCAACGCGCCCAGAACGGCAGCCAAGATGCCTAGCCCAGCGAACACAAGCGGTATTTGTACGTAAGTGGCGGTAACGCCGAGACCTACGCCAAGAATCATTACTGCTACTATGCTTGCGATGTATGAGTCGAACAGGTCTGCTCCCATGCCAGCCACATCGCCCACATTGTCCCCGACATTGTCAGCTATGACTGCTGGGTTTCTTGGGTCGTCCTCAGGAATCCCCAGCTCCACTTTGCCGACTAGGTCTGCGCTGATGTCTGCGGTCTTAGTGAAGATACCTCCCCCTGCTTTGGCGAAAAGCGAAAGCGAGCTGGCTCCAAAGCTGTAGGCCAGTACTGCTGGAAGAGTCCCTTCCATGCCTGTGAGCGCGTAGACCATGCTGATTCCGAGCAGTCCGACGCCGACTACTGACAGCCCCATTACTGCTCCGCCACGGAAACCGATTGGAAAAGCCTTGTTCAGCCCACTTTGTGCGGCATTTGCTACCTTGGCGTTCGCTTTTGTTGCAACATTCATGCCCAAGTAGCCAGCCAAGGCTGAGCAGAATGAACCGAACATGTAGGCTATTGGTAACTGAAGGTTCAGCAGAAGGTCGTGCGACTCCCACAGCGGCTGGGGCAAGAATACGGCGATTAGTATCGCTACGACAACTACGAATATTGCCAGTGTCGTGTACTCTCTTTTTATGAAGACTGCAGCTCCTTCTTTGATCGCGCCGGAAATCTCCTTCATTCTTTCGGTTCCGCTGTCTTGCTTGTTAACGTAATTGTAGAAGTATAGTCCCACTAGAATTGAGATCAATGCGGACAAAGGTGCAATAACCCATACTCCGGTTTCGATCATTTGTATCTCCTTCCATCTCCACCCGTTTTTTAAAGAATCTGTAGTGTGTTCCAAAATCTCTTATAAACTTATTCTTTAAACTTCGTGACCAGTAGGAAAAGAATATAACTTATCATGTTTACAAAATAGCCTCTAAATTGCTTGGTGAGAGAGGAGAAAGGATGTCGAAATCTTGGCACGCAATGGAAATAGACGAAACGATGAAACAGCTGAACGCTAAGAGCACTGGCTTGAGTCAAGAAGAAGTGCAGAAACGACTTCAGCAGTATGGAACCAATGAACTTCAAAAGGAGAAAGGAACCTCAGCTGTAAAGATGTTCATCGAACAGTTTGAGGATCTGCTCATCGTGATACTGCTCATTGCCACAGGCCTTTCAATCTATCTAGGTGAAATCACCGACGCGATAGTCATCATCGCCATCGTTCTTGCCTGCGCAATTCTGGGATTCGTTGAAGAATTCCGTTCGGAGAAAGCCTTGGAAGCCCTGAAAAAGATGACTGCGCCTACGGCAATGGCTTTGCGAGACGGAAAAGAAGTGAAGGTTCAAGCAAGCGAACTTGTACCAGGCGACATTGTCCTGTTATACACGGGAGACAAGATTCCTGCGGATTCCCGACTTCTAGAGAGCTTTAACTTGAAGGTTGACGAAGCTTCGCTGACAGGCGAATCCTCTCCGGTGACCAAGGATGTGACACCGCTTCCAGAGGAGACGCCGATTAACGATAGGCGAGACATCGTCTTCACTGGGACCGCTGTCGTTTACGGGCGTGGAAAAGCGGTGGTTACTTCAACGGGGATGACCACCGAGTTCGGCAAGATTGCAAAGATGGTCCAGGTCACAGAAGAGGAGGAGACGCCGCTTGAAAAGAGAATGGCGTCTGTTGGAAAACTGATAGGAATATTGTCTATAGCCGTTTGCTTGGCGGTAGCCTTCATCGGAATCATCGAAGGGCGCAACATCCTTGACATGATTCTGTGGGGAATAAGCCTTGCCGTTGCAGCAGTTCCAGAAGCATTGCCTGCAATTGTTACGGGCGCACTTGCAATAGGCATGTACCGAATGGCTAAAGTGAACACGATAGTCAGAAGACTGCCAGCAGTTGAAACACTAGGATGCACAAGCGTCATATGCTCCGACAAGACGGGAACAATGACCAAGGGAGAAATGACCGTCCAGAGAATCTACGTGAGCGATCAGACTATCAAGGTCTCAGGAGTCGGATACGAGCCTGAAGGAAACTTCCTGCTAGAAGACAGAAAAATTGAGCCAACCGACGAAAACCTTCGCACAGTACTAAAGATTGCAGTGTTGTGCAACGATTCTAAACTGGAAAAAGAAACAGAAACCGAAAGATGGAAAATCAAGGGCGACCCCACGGAGGGAGCGCTCGTCGTCACAGCAGCCAAGGCAGGACTGTGGAAGGAGGAGCTGGAACGGGACGCCCCGCGCATAGGCGAGGTTCCCTTCTCTTCGGAAAGGAAACGAATGACTACAGTTCACCTTGTTTCCGCCCAGAAGAAAGTCGCGTTCATGAAAGGGGCTCCTGAAGTGGTCTTGGACAAGTGCACAAAAATCTACGCAGACGGCAAAGTGCGAAAGATAACTGCGGAAGACAAGACACAGATGCTCAAAGTAACCGAGGCCATGGCGATGCAAGCATTGAGAAATCTGGGTTTCGCTTTCAGAGAGTTGCCGGAATCAGCGACGGTTTTCGACGACAAAATTGAGAAGGACATGATTTTCGTTGGCGTAATGGGAATGATTGACCCTCCGCGAGAAGAAGTCAAAGATGCCATTTACCTCTGCAAGAAAGCCGGAATCAGGGTTGTCATGGTGACAGGTGACCACAGGCTGACTGCAGTTGCTGTGGCTAAGGAACTGAACTTGCTGAGTGAGAACGAGTTAGAAGGCAAAGTGTTGACTGGCGAAGAAATGGATAAGATAAGCGACGAACAGCTCAATGAAATGGTGGAAAATGTCGTAATCTACGCTCGAGTGTCACCTGAACACAAGATGAGAATAGTTAAGGCTTGGAAGTCGAAACAACAGGTTGTCGCAATGACAGGAGACGGTGTCAACGATGCGCCGGCGCTTAAGATGGCGGACATTGGCGTTTCGATGGGAATCACAGGCACAGAAGTCACGAAAGAAGCATCAGACATGGTTCTGACAGACGACAACTTTGCGTCGATCGTCAAGGCCGTTAAGGAAGGTCGCGAAATCTACGGCAACATCAAGAAATACCTGACATACCTGCTCCGTTGCAACGTCATGGAAATCCTCGTAATGTTCATAGTAATGATTGCCGTACCATACCTTGCAGGCACACACGAAGTCGAAGCTGGCTCAGTAGTAGCCCTGACAGCGATACAACTCTTATGGGTAAATCTGACGACAGACGGCTTGCCAGCTATAGCTCTGGGAGTTGACCCTGGAGACCCAGACTTGATGGAAAGAAAGCCGAGAGATCCAAACGAAAGTGTCTGGACAACTGATGTCAAACTCTACTTGACGGTGACACCGATAATCATGACCGTACTGTTGTTGTATGGCTATTTCATGTATCAACCGTGGCTCAGTTCTGACCAACTACTTGAAGCACGGACGCAGCTTCTGACGGCGATGATCTTGATGGAGTTAGCCAACGCCATTTCAGCTCGCTCGCTGAAGTATCCAGTTTTCAAAGTTGGCATCTTCAAGAACAAGTTCCTGTGGTACGCAGTGCTTTCATCGTTCGGTCTTCAGCTCCTAGTCCTCTACACGCCAGGCCTCCAAAGCTTGTTCGGCGTTCATTCGCCTGAACTCATAGACTGGGCATACGCAATACTGTTCACGGCAATAACCTTCTGCTCGCTAGAGATTGGCAAGTACATTGCGACAAAAAGAAGGAAGGAATAGCCTAGAAAGACTTAAATTCAAAGCAAAATGAAGAAAGCGCCTAACGTCAAAAAATGAAAGGATGAAAGGGAAATGAGCGAAAAGACAGCAAACCCGGCACCGCTTGGACTGTTAGGCTTCGGAATGACAACAGTTCTCCTAAACTTCGTACACAATTTTGGATTAACTCCAACAGTTGATAGCATGATTCTGGCAATGGGAATAGCTTATGGTGGGCTAGCACAGGTAATTGCAGGCATAATGGAATACAAGAAAGGCAACACGTTCGGCACAGTAGCCTTCACCTCTTATGGTCTGTTCTGGTGGTCGTTCGTGGCCCTGCTTTTGTTGCCAAGGCAGTATTTCTTTTTCGACATTCAAGGACCCGCAGACTTGGCTATGGCGGCCTATTTCTTCATGTGGGGACTCTTCACCTTTCTAATGTTCTTCGGCACTCTGAAAACTAATCGCGCATTACAGTTCGTTTTTATGAGCCTAGCAATACTGTTCTTCTTACTTGCAGCTAAATCAGCAATTCTCGTTTACTCACCGACAACAGATGTTGAACTATTCACACGTATAATCGGAGTTGAAGGCGTCATTTGCGGGATGAGCGCAGTTTACCTAGCCATAGCAGAAGTATTAAATGAGGCTCACGGAAAAACTGTGCTACCCATATGCCCAGCGGGCTGAAACATCACCCTCTCTTATTTTTCCCGAAAGACATCGTTTGCGGATAAAGCGCTTTTTATCTCGCCTCGCATAAGTGCTAAACGAAACGTATGCAAAAAAAGAACCCTATCTATCTACGGCAAAATCAACAATAATTCTCTGTCAAAAATACCTAAACCTATATATAACAAATATTTTTTTAAAGAAGCCAAAATAATCGATTCAAAAGGTGGGATGAGATGGCCAAAGAAGGGGTAGAAGTCTATAAGGAATTTGAAGCTAATATAATCCCACCCGCTTGGAAAGACAGAATATGGAACAAAGACGACTTTAAGAAATGGTATGAAACTACCGTGAAGGATAAGAAGGCTGTGGAAGAATGGTGGGGAAAATGGGCAAACGAGCTTTTCTGGTTCAAAAAATGGAACAAAGTTTTAGATGACAGCAACCCCCCGTTCTACAGATGGTACGTTGGGGGAGAAACAAACCTAGCATATTTAGATACAGACTGGCAAATTGCACAAGGAAGAAAGAACAAACTGGCCTTGATATGGGAAGGTGAGCCATGGGATGAAGCAATGGAGCAGCCTAAGGAGGTCAGAAAATTCACATACTACGACCTGTTCAGAGAATCCAACGTGATTAGCTATGCCCTGAGAGAAAAACTCAAGGTCAAGAAAGGAGAGATCTTGACATTCTATCTGCCCATGATCCCAGAACTCCCACTCTACATGCTCGCAACTCAAAGACTGGGAGCACGACACAGCGCAGTCTACAGCGGATTTAGTGCAGATGCCTTGGCAACCAGAGCCATAGACGCTGGCTCAAGAATAATAGTCACGGCGGATGGATTTTATAGAAGAGGGAAAATAATAAGCCTCAAGCCCATCGTCGACGAAGCTGTAAAGATATGCGCACAAAACGGGCTTAAAATAGAAAAAGTCATCACAGTCAAAAGAGCAGGTAATGAATTGCCTTGGAACAAAGAGATAGACACATGGCATCATGAACTAATTAGTGATGTACCAAAAAATGTCACTGTTCCAGCTGAAAAATGCGGCTCCGAAGACTTTTCCTACATCCTCTACACATCAGGTACAACTGCCACTCCCAAAGGATGTCAACTCCCAATAGGAGGCTATGCCGTTTCACTTTATGCCACCATGAAATTGATTTTCGATGTAAAGGACAATGACATATATTGGTGCACAGCAGACATTGGATGGGTTACAGGACACTCATACATCGTTTATGGTCCTCTGCTAACGGGTTTAACATCAATAATGTATGAAGGTTCCCCAGATTATCCAAGACCGGATAGATGGTGGAGCATAATCCAGAGATATGGGGTTACAATATTCTATACAACACCAACCGCCATCAGATTACTAATGAAATTTCCAGAAGATCTCGTCCGAAAATACGATCTATCAACAGTAAGGATTTGCCATTCTGTCGGCGAACCTATAAATCCAGAAGCATTCAGGTGGTATTTCAGAAACATCGGCAAGGATGACATTGTCGCCTCAAGTACTTGGTGGATGACAGAGACTGGGCAAATGCTAACTGGGCACTTTCCAGGATTAGGAAAGATATTTCCGCTTAAGCCAGGAACCAATGGTTATCCATTTCCAGGAGTCACAATGGAAGTTCTTGATGATGATGGAAACACTTGCCCACCCAGAGTTAGGGGGTATTTGGCTATGACCTCGCCATGGCCAGGAATGCTCATGACATTGTACAAGAATTCGCAAAGATACGTCGATGTTTATTGGTCAAGATTTAAGGGGAAAATGTATTTCTACACTGGAGACTTCGCTATTAAAGACCAAGATGGATACTTGTGGGTTCTGGGAAGGGCTGACGACGTTCTTAAAGTGGCAGGCCACAGAATTGGAACGGCAGAAATTGAATCAGCAATGATTAAGCATCCTGCAGTTGCAGAGTCAGCATGCATAGGTAAATCCGATCCCGTAAAAGGAGAGATACCATTCATCTTTACAGTGCTCAAGCAAAGGTATTCACCAAACCCAAAGCTTGCAGACGAGTTGAAAATGCACTTAAGGACGACTATCGGCCCTCTAGTTTCATCAGATGCAACAATAGCCTTTGTCGACTCGGTTCCCAAAACGAGAAGTGGCAAAATTATGAGGAGACTACTGAAAGCAATAGTTTGCGGAGCAGCCATCGGAGATGTTACAACGCTGGAAGACGGAGTAGCTATTGAGGAAGCAAAGAAGGCTTATGAGTCAGTGAAATCAGCCCTTGAACAAGAGAAAAGCTAAGAAGAAAGAAACGCCAATACTCACAGGTTATCAGATTTTCCATAACTGCATAAGAGAACACGAAGCACTAGAAGGCAAAACGCCTGCTGAGGCTTGTGGAATCAAAGTTGAAGGGAACAATAAGTGGCTAACTCTAATCCAAAATGCATGTCATCCGACGAAAGTTTACAAGGAGATTAATCCGACGAAGAGTTGACAGAACCGAATTAGATCAAGAATAAATAGTGGGAATCTTCAATAATTTCAAGTTTTCTTTCAAAGTTAACAAAGTGCAATCTTACTATCAACCGATTTTTGACACGTTAACACGTCAACCGAGAACTTGACAGAACCCCACATTTCAACCTATATATAGAGGGGGGTTAAGCTAGCCCCAGAGCAAGTCTCAAGCAAGCATTCATGGTCTAAGCGCCACTTGCCCCGCCATAGTACAAAAGGGAATAATAAGTCATAAATCGTAATATAGATTAAGCTGGCGATTTCTCCCGCGCAATCCCTTTTTTTTCTGTTTTGAAGGTTACTACGAGCATTCTAAGGCTCCTTTTCTGAAAGCCTCTCTGGGCATGCTCTCTGTTACTACGAGGATCTCCTAGAGCATGCTCCCGGTTGATGCTCTCGGGAGAACCCACGTGGGCCCCTACTTGAGGCTCGGTGAACCCTTCTCATGAAAGTCCACATGGGCCCTAGAATACTCTCAGTAGAGCCCATATGGGCCCTCCTTGGATGCGCGCTGGTAAGCGCGGCGATTCAGCCCATGCCACTGAAGGGCGCACGGTCTTTTCAAACGTGCTCCCTTCAACGAGGTTTCTGAACGACAGAACTTCCTGTTTGAAGGGAGAAATAAGCCTAAATCAACCTTTTTCCGCTCTTGAAACAAGGGCAAAATTACCCTGAATCTTCGAGTTTTTGCCCTTCAACGGGGAACTTGGTTGAAGAGAGAATGTTTTAAGGGGCCTGTTGAAGAGCACGATATTTCTCATTGAAGAGCGCAAGATTACTCATTGAAGGGCACAGATTTGATGCTTTTCAAACTGGGGCAACGGTCTCGGTTGCAATCAAGTTTTCAGCCATAGCCCCCTTGCAAGGATAAGATCCTAGCGGGTCCGGCGGGATTTGAACCCATAGCTTAGCGCTCGCCCTCGTTTGGAAACAGATCTTCCAAAACTCTATAATTCCTTAAGAACCTTAAACGCCATTGCAACTTGGAAAGTCTGAAGGCTCTTCAGAGTTTGTGGTTTAGTTTCAAGGGGTGGTGTAGCTCAAACACCGTTGCAACCGAGCCTTATGAAAGCCCCAGCTTTTTGGCTGTTTGCTTCTAGCTTCGCTTGAAATCTTCTCGGCTGATCTTCTCGGTTGGAAGCCGCTTTATTTCATGTTTTAGGCTGAGAAGCTGTTCCAGGGCGAAGAGCCAGCCGATGTACCAGCGTATGGTTTCATGTTCAGCTTTCCAAACAGGCGTTTCCTTATGTAATTCCTCTAACCACACACCCAGTTTAACAAAAACGTCCGATATGCTTCGGCCCAAGGAAGGATTCTCTAAACCGTCAAGGCAGAGATACATTAAGTAGTAGCGTATGTCAGCCAGCATGGTGGCTTCCCAAGCATTTCCGCACGGTTTGGCTTGACAAAGCCAATGGGATTTTAGCTGTTATGAGTAAACTGCGTGTGCAGAGAAACTGAAGAGAGATAAACGCTTACGAAAAAGGGAGGATTCATAGAGATTGGTTAGTGGAGAGGTTATTGTCATCATTAAAGAAGAAACATTTTTTCTTAAAGAAACAGAGAGACTATTACGATCGATCGATCGCGATCGCAGAAAAAAAGATTTTGGGTGGCTATGCGCCGTATCTTTTTTGTAGCCCGAGGATGTCTCCAAGTCCTAAATCTCGTTTGTGGGTTTCTCCGTAGCCAGAGTAGCCGTACATTGTTAACCAGTAGTCTCTGTCTCTGTACAAGTCGTTTAGTCCGCACCAGTGGCCGAACTCGTGGGTCATTATGTTTTGTACATCCATCTTTCCTGTCTCGCCGCTGAGGCTCCAACCAAACACTGTATTCATTCTCGTGTCGGTTTCAACAATTTGGTTGCGAGTGTACCAAATATACGTAACAGCAATCACGTTAGGATTGTCGTACCAACCCCAAGCAACAACGTTATAGCTGTCATATACTCCAGCAGTCTTTTCCGTTGTTCCCTTGCAAGCAAACAACGTATAGCTCGTCTGTTCATCCCACATGTTTGCGGATGCTGTGATATTTCCAACTACCGCGGATTCGTCGAAACCATACCCGTTTGTGGAGTTTATCCAATACTCAATTGTCGTATGCCAGTAGAAGCGAAGCAGCTTGTAGTCGGGGTTACTCATCGAATTGTCTTCGGCAGGAATTGCGTAGGGTTCGGCGCTTCCTCTGCCATACCATTCAACAACCATCAGGCGAGTAGGCGATCCCACAGCAGAGGCAGACAGAGGCAATATCGCAGCAAACGATAGCAGAATCAAAGCAGCTAAAGCCAAAGAACCAAACTTCCTCATATTTCTAACCTCTTCACTGAGCAATTATGATGGCCATTATTAAAGACTTTTTGGAGTTAAGTTCTACAATCCCGTCGGGAGAAGAAAAATCAAAACAATAAAATTAACAAGTCAATCTTAGATACACTTGTCTAGTGCACGCGCTTAAATCGTGCCGAAAGCACGGTTTAGAATCCAATTATGCGTGTGATGTCTGCCAAGAAGGATCTGCTACGTGTTGAACTGTTTTCTGCGGTGTGAGAGTGATGACGATAATGCCTTTCTCTGCAGCTGCGCTTACGTCAAAATCTTGGTTGAGGAACGGCTTAATCAATTCGTGATATTTTCTGGGAATGTGCAGAGACACACGTTCATACTCGTAAGTGCGCTTGCTGTTCAAGTACCGCTTCCTAGAAACTCTACGCTGAATCCTAACCAATTCTGAACAGCCTCCATGCAAAAACTCAGCTTTGTCTTTAGCTTAATAAAAGCCAGCTGCTGAAACAGCATCTCTGCAGAGTGGAGAGAGACAAGTTAAAGTGAAAAGGATTTTAAGGGCCCACGGCTTTTTGTTTATTGGTGTTTAAAGCTTGACGGAAGTGCTGTTAAAGACAAAAGCCAATAAAGAACTCGCATTGGAGGCGCTCTCCTCAGCTATAGAAAGGGAGCTCAAAATCCTAAAGGCAAAACTGGAAGGCTTTGAAGAAGAAATGCGTAAGTTTGAGT
>PEWI01000190.1 GCA_002779555.1 Candidatus Bathyarchaeota archaeon CG07_land_8_20_14_0_80_47_9
GCAAAACCCGCATTCCATCTCCTGGGTGAACATGACTATTCTTACAGGGTTGACGAGGCTTTCGGCAAGCTGATTCTTTATGTGTTCCCTATGCTCATCAGGTATCAAACTCATTTTTTCAATCACCATCCAATTCGATCGACTCTTTTGTTCCAGTCAAGAGTGAGGAGGAGACGTTCCTTATTTCTTATGTGGGTATAATGAAATATTAGCTTTGTCAGCCGTTAGCCGACCCACTTCTGGGCTTCGATTATTTATCTTGGGCGACGCAGGCAGATGCTGAAAAGCACGCGCAGAAGGTTGCCGACGGACAGACTGGCTCTTACGCGAAAAAAAACTCTAATAGCATCCCTTTCTTTGTTTTGATTAGAGGCGAGAAGATTGGCGAAGCTTCACGGAAATGCAAAACTGGTTAAGGATTTTAGGATAGACGTTGACGACGGTCGAACTCACGCTGTATGCCTAGACCTTGAGCCTCCAGACGGAACTGACAGGGGACCGTCAGCCCTTGAACTTGCGCTGATGAGCTATGCAGGCTGCTATGCCAGTATTTTCGTTCTTACAGCGAAGAAGATGAGGGTTTCACTCAAGGACTTGGAGGTCAAATCTGAGGCAGTCAAGTCTCAGGAAGCAGGGACTATAACGGAGGTCAGCTTTGACGTCTCGGTAAAGGCAGACGTGTCAGAGGACCGCATCCAGAGAATCCATGAATTGACCTTGAAAACGTGTCCTGTGGGAAAGATCTTCGACAAAGCCGGCGTCAAGTCAAGTTACAGGGTGAATACTGCGAAAGAATAATGCCAAGTCCCCCTTGTCTTGTTCAATCCCTCTCTGAAGCGTCCGTTTCTATTCTTTAGCGCAAAAAGAGAAGCAAACAAGTAGCTTACCCATAATGTTTTCATGATTTAGTGGTGGACGCATCTTCGCGCAACTATCGTCCCGTGATTCTGTTTTTTCCTGGCTTCTCTACTCATAAATCCCCTTCAATATTCGCAGAGCCAGCAGAGTGATCCACCTTGAAGCGCGCGCGGTTGATTTTTCTCAACCTGGGAACGGGCAGGTCTGAGTTGGGCACCCGCCTGCGTATTCAGATTCTGCTGACACGAGTTTTCCTTCTTTGGCTTTTATTTCTCCAATGTAGAGAACCTGCTTGGGCTTGCTTCCGTACCTGAACACGGTAACCCCCTTGCACTTCAGTTTCCAAGCAAGTCCGTACACGTTTCTAACATCGTCAACAGTCGCCTCAGTCGGCAGATTAACCGTCTTAGAAACAGCATTGTCTGTATACTTCTGGAATGCGGCTTGCATTCTGACGTGCCATTCTGGCTTGATGTCCAGCGCTGTGACGAAGAGCCTCTTAACATCATCTGGAACTCCGTCGATTTTCTGAACTGAGCCCGTTCTGGCTATCTCTTCAAGCAGTCGGGCGCTGTAGAACCCTCCTTCTTTCGCCATTGCTTCAAACAACGGGTTGGTTTCAAACAGTCTGGTTCCGCCTAGAACGTTTCTTATGAATGAAATAGCAAAGATGGGCTCAATGCCTGAAGAGCAGCCGGCTATTATGCTTATGCTTCCCGTCGGCGCTATCGTGGTGACTGTGGCGTTCCTGAAAGCGCTGTATTTGTCTTTCCAGACGCTCTTGCCAAAGTTGGGGAAAGAGCCCCGCTCTTCTGCGATCTCCACCGATTTCTTGTGGGCTTCCGTCTCGACAAACTTCATTGTCTCTTCAGCCAAGTTCAAGGACTGTTCAGAGTCATACGGTATGCCGAGCTTTATCAGCATGTCTGCCATACCCATGACGCCCAAGCCGATTTTCCTGTTGGCCCTCGTTATCTTCTCTGTCTCTTTCAATGGATACCTGTTTGCGTCGACAACATTGTCGAGAAAGTGAACCGCATTCCTCACTGTCACTCTCAGCTTTTCCCAGTCCACTTTTCCGTCCTCAACCATTTGGGACAAGTTGATGGAACCCAAGTTGCAGGACTCGTAAGGAAGCAACGGCTGCTCGCCGCAATTGTGAACGCAGAAACCATTAGCATCAAACATATGCACACTAGGCACTGTAGCATCGTAAACCTCTTCAACATCAATCGGAGTCATTTCCGTCACGGTTGCCACAAACCGTTCTCTGTTCATGCTCCTCCTGTAAGACCTTATGGCTTTGTCAAGTTCTGTTTTCTTGTCGGAATCGCCGAATCCCACTTTCTCATAGAACAGTCGCATGTCTACATTGGAGATTATCAGTTCATGCTGGGGCTTGTGAACATATTCTCTCGTTCCGCCCTTCCCATTCGGCATTTTCGCTAAGCCTCTACCCCTTCGGTTCACATAAATCTTCGAAAATATCCCGAACCTCAACAGAATGCGCTGCACAGCTTTCAGCGTTTCAAGGTTGCTTTGCGCTAGCCTTATTCTCACTCCTTTAGAGTGAGTTCCTTGAACTGAGCCATCCGCGTCAAACAGCCCCCTTAGCAAACCCAGACAGAATTCAGAAGAGGCTTTCTCCATACTCGCGGTAACCGCTTTCTTCTCGGGTTCCAGACCGAGTTCCCCTGCAATTCCTTTCAGATACCCCGTAGACATGCGGTATTCTTCTCTGCCCTTTACCCTTATCCACCCTCTGAAGTCCGACCTATGAGGAAGCTCTTCCGCGTAGCTGTAGGCTAACGATCTCATTGCTTTTGAGCCGTTTTCCTCGCCCCATGACGAGAGAACTGCCTTGTCCTGTTTGATTGTTCCGTCTCCCAGGAGCAAACCGACCAGATAGCCTTCTCCTTCGGTGTATTTCCCTTTCCAACAGTCAAGGTTTCTATGATCGTTTAGAACAATCTTGTCGCCTGCCTTTGCGTTCTCAGCCTTTGCCCACTCCGTCTCGTTCTTCCATCTCGTCAGCTTCTTGACTCTCATTAGAGGATGATCTTTTGTGAGACGAAGTTCGAAACCCTCTTTAGTCTTCAGCTGGTAGACCGGCTTCACTCCCGTCGAGAAGAAGCCCTCCTTTGAGCTGTTCCATCTTTTGCCATGTACAATCGCAACGAATCCTTTGCCAATCAGGTCAACAACCTGTCTTGGGCCATCTTCCGTCATAACCCACGTATCCTCGGTGACACATGGATTCGTGGACTCTATTCTTCCAACTTGCGGAGTGGGATTGTGCCTGTTGATTTCGTCTATGAAGACGACTCCGGGGTCTCCGCTCATCCACGCTGACTTTGCCATCAGATTCCAGACGTCCTTGGCTTTCAGCTTTCCAGTTTTCTCCTGATTTCTGGGATTAATGAGCCAGTATTCTTCGTCCTTCTCAAGGGCGTCCATGAATTCGTCAGTGACTGCGACGGAAATGTTGAAGTTCGAAAGGAACCCAGGCGTCTGCTTGGAAGTTATGAACTCGACAACATCTGGGTGGTCAACTCTCAGAATCGCCATCATGGCGCCTCTTCTCTTGCCTCCGGCCTTGATGACCTCGGTGCCCGTATCAAAAACTCGCATGAAACTCACTGGGCCTGATGCGACGCCCTTGGTTGACATTACGATGTCACCTTTGGGTCTCAATCTGGAGAAGTCAAAGCCTACTCCTCCGCCGCTTTTCTCGATCAAGGCCATATCCTTGACAGCGGCGAAAATGCTTTCCAGCGCATCGCCGACTGGCAACACGAAACATGCTGAGAGTTGGCCAAGCTTGGTTCCCGCGTTGAAAAGCGTTGGCGAGTTAGGCACGAATTCAAGCCGCGCCATCATATCGTAAAAGATGCTCCCGCTTTCTTTCGGGTTTCCACGGTATTCTCTGTCAACTTTGGCTATGGCGCCTGCAATTCTCGTGAACATTTGGTTTGGTGTTTCCATGATTTTCTCGTTCACGTCCTTCAGGAGGTATCTTCTGCGTAGGACTTCGAGGGCGTTGACTGTCAGTTTCGGCTCTTCTATCCCAAGCGTTCCTCTTAACTGTCTTATCTCGTCCTTTTTCTTTCTGTAAGTTTGATATTCATCCGCGACTTTTCCGTAGCCGCTTTCTCGCAAGACTTCAATAACGAAGTCCTGTGCATCTTCAACCGAAGGCGTCGTTTCCTTGAACCTTTCCTCCAAAAGCCTGACTACTTCACATGTCACCGTTTCAGCTTTTTCCCCGTCTCCCAACTCAACGGCAATGAACGCCTTGTGCACCGCATCCTTGATTCTGCTAGGGTCGAAATCGACGATTCTCCCGTCTCTTTTTCCTATCTTCGTGATTGACATGACTAATCAATATGAAGTTGCTCTTATCACGATATTAAATTTTTGAAAAACCGCCCACACCGGTGCTTTCCTACTGTTTTTTGAAGAATTGATCTTTAGGTGCACCGCAAACTGGACAAACCCAATCCTCAGGCAACGCTTCGAAGGGTGTTCCAGGTTTTACTCCGTGTTCCGGATCTCCTACTTCGGGATCGTAAATGTAACCGCAAACTGCGCATTCCCACTTTTCCATAGTGCTCGCCACGCTTTGATGGCAAAGTCTTATGAGTACATCTTATTTAAGCACTACCGTGAACATGAAAAATAATAGATGGTGGTGGGATAATGTTGTCGCAAATACCTGTAAACCTAGCGAAGATTGGCAAGAAATGGACGGATATGGAGATTTTGCGGGTAGGGATAATTGCCGAACTGGACGCTGTGAACCTTTACGAGCAGCTTGCAGCAGCAACTGAAAATGAAGACCTGAAGAAAGTCCTGCTGGAGATAGCTAAAGAAGAAAAGACGCATGTGGGAGAATTTCAAGCCTTGCTTCTGAAAATGGACAAGCAGCAGCTCGAAGAGCTGAAGAACGGTGCAAAAGAAGTCGAAGAGTTAACAGGTAAATGATTGATTTGAACGCGCAACTCCTTAACCTACAGGATCTGGTACTTTCTCCGGTCTTTATGAGCAAGTCGTACATTCTTCTTCGACCATTGGACTGGTGAAGACTTGCCTGAGCTGCCTGAAATAACAGTAATTGCCAAGCAGATGGATAAAGAGGTAAGAGGAAAACGCATCGCAGACATCGAAGCTAAGCAGCCGAAGAACCTGAATATGCCCGTCGCGCAATTCGTGAAAGCTGCCAAGGGAAAGACTATTAAAAGCGTCTCAAGTCATGGAAAATGGCTTTTCGTGAAACTCGACCCTCGATATCTTCTGTTCATAAATCTTGGAATGGGCGCAGAACTCCTCTCCTTCACTCAGAAACAGAAGCTTCCTGAAAAATACCATTTCAAGCTTACTTTCACCGATAAAACTGGTTTCACGGCGCATTTCTGGTGGTTCGGCTACATTCACCTTATTCCTGAGAAGGAATTGGCCAAACACAAGATGGCCTCACAGCTAGGAATCTCGCCGATGCAGGAGGAATTCACGTTGGAACGCTTCAAGAGAACGCTGCTGGGCAAGAAAACAGGCATCAAGAGCTTCCTGCTAGACCAGAAAAACGTGGCAGGTATAGGGAACGTCTACATACAAGACATTCTGTTCAAGGCAAGACTGCACCCCAACCGAAAAATCCCATCATTGTCTGAAGAGGAGATAAACGCTTTGTACGAGGCAATCCGAGACGTGTTAGGCAGAAGCATCAAAGCGGGCGGCGCAGCCTTCGAAGTGGACTTCTATGGGCACAAGGGCAAGTTCACTGCGACCGATTTTCTCGTAGGATACAAGGCTGGGAAGCCATGCCCAGAATGTAATACGCCTATCGAGAAAATCAGAACGGGAACCACTGCGTCTTACATCTGTCCAAAATGCCAAAAGCTGGAATGAATGGGAAAAATTGAAAGGTATTAGTAGCCGCTTTAGTGAAAGATCCTATACTAGTGCTCGCAGTTTTCCAATGGGTTCCTTTTTCATCTCTACATTATCTTGTTTTCTCTTTCTTCTTTTTGTACCTTTGAGCACATTTTACGCAGCAGAAGACGTATTCTTTGCCGTCAATGACCGTGGCGTACGCTGCAAGCTTGCATGCTTCAGAAGGGATTTCCGCTTTGCAATACTCACACCTAACAAATTCTGGCTTCATTTTTTCACCTCGTCAGCGGCTTTCCTCTTCTTGTTGTAATATTCTATCGCTGCGTGCAACGCGTCGGCGGCAAGGTTTGAGCAGTGCATCTTGACTGGCGGTAACCCGCCTAGCTCGTCTGCCACGTTTGCACGTGTGATTTTCATGGCTTCTTCCAGCGTCTTGCCCTTGGCTAGCTCGGTTATCATGCTGCTCGTCGCGATTGCTGAGCCGCAGCCGAAAGTTTTGAATTTTATGTCCTCAAGTCGGTTGTCTTTGACTTTAATGTAGATTGTCATTAGGTCTCCGCAGACTGGGTTTCCAACTGTGCCCACGCCGTCAGCGTCTGGGATTTCTCCCATGTTGCGCGGGTTCTTGAAGTGTTCCATAACCTTTTCCGTGTACATCACTTGTTCAGCTCCTTCGGGGTCAAGGGCGATATTGCTCTTAGTCTTTTGACGATGCTTGGCATTAAGCTTACTACGTAATCCACTTCCTCTTCAGTGTTTTGTCTACCTAACGTGAACATCAGCGAGCCATGTGCTTCCTCGTGCTTCAGCCCGATTGCCAACAGCACATGTGAAGGCTCTAGCGTTTTTGCTGTGCAAGCAGAGCCTGAGGATGCGGCTACACCCATCATGTCTAAGCTCAGCAGCATTGACTCGCCCTCTATGAAGCTGTATCTGACTGAAACGTTGTCCGGCAACCGCCTGGTTGGGTGCCCGTTCAAGAACGAATATGGGATGGGCTTGAGCAAACCGTCGATGAGCCTGTCTCTCAATCTGATGAGCCGCTCGCCTTCAGGCTGCATTTCATTTTTAGCTATTTCTGCTGCCTTTCCGAACCCAACTATGCTTGGAAGATTTTCTGTTCCAGATCTTAATCCTCGCTCCTGTCCTCCGCCGTGAAGCAGTGGCTCTACGCGTATGCCTTCCTTTATGTATAATGCGCCGATGCCTTTGGGTCCATACGTGCCGTTGGAGGAGATTGTAAGCAAGTCTATGCCCTCTTCCTTGATGTCTATTGGCACCTGCCCGCACGCGGCTGTGGCATCAACATGCAGATAGGCGTTTTTGGAGTGGACTATTTTGCTGATTTCCTTCATGGGTTGGATTGTTCCGATCTCACCGTTCGCGTACACAATAGAGACAAGGACGGTTTTGTCGGTCAATTCTTTCTCTAGGCTTTCAAGCTTCACGAAGCCGTAGTTGTCGACGGGAAGAAAAACGGCTTCAAACCCTTTAGTGGTCAGGAACTTGCACGTGTTTACCACGGACATGTGTTCGATGCTCGACGTTATGATGCGCGTTCCGCGGTCCTTGTTGCGGTTGGCAACGCCCTTGATGGCCATGTTGTTGCTTTCTGTTGCTCCAGAAGTGAAGATTATTGACTCTTTTCTTTCAGCATTGACCAGTTCTGCGATTTTCGTTCGTGCGTCTTCCAGCGCTTTTCTTGCTTCTTGGCCAAACTGGTGCAAAGATGAAGGATTGCCGTAGAACGTTTTCATGTAGGGCAGCATAGCCTCTGCTACTCGTGAGTCGACAGGTTTGCCTGCCGCATGATCCATGTAAACTCGTTTCAGCGTTGACATTGTCTGTTCGCTCAGAAACATAGAACTGCGTCTGCGCTGAGGGCAAGGTCGTTGAGTGTTGCTGCTCCGACAATGTTGGCTTCCTGTACGAATTCTCCGCGTGGAATTCCCAGCAGGCTGCAGCTTTGCTCGCAGACTACCAGTTTCACGCCTGCCTTTATTGCTTGGTTCATCACGTCTTTGAGGGATGGGAAGCTGCCCATTTTGATTTTTTCAGCCTCTCCCTTTTTGACGAGCGTTATGCCTTTTATGACGAAGTATATGGTTGCGTCGATGTTCATCATTGCGGCTGTCGTGGCCAGAATGAAAGGCGCGTAAGCCCTTTCGGGTCTGTCAACTCCGCTCGTTTGCACGTACAATATCTTTTTCTTGGCACTCATTCATTTCACCTTCTTAATCAATATCCGAACCGTGTTTCCCTCTTTGCTTACGCTCACAAGTTGCTGTTCCAAATGCTTCACGAGGGTTCGTATGTCTTCTTCCGCCGCTGGGTCATCTGCTAGAACTTCCAGCGTTTCGCCTACTTTCAGTTCACCCAGTTCCATTCTCGTCTTGAAAACGGGTTCGGGACAGTATAGACCTAAACAGTCTACTCTTCTGTCAGTTTTAGGTTTCATAATAGTACTCTCTACCAAGTGTGCAAAAGAGGTGGGTAAAAAAGTTTTCTAATCAGGCGCGAACGGGTCGGAATCAAGAACGAGCTGGTCGGCGGTTTGCTTGGCTACGTGGTGATTTTTATGGCTTGGGCTGGGCATGAAGTTTCGCATGCCAAGCATTGTATGCAGTCTTTTTCTCTGGCAGGGTCAGACTTCTTTTCAGAGGTGGGATGTCCAGGAGCCTCAGCCCAGTCAAACAGCGTCACTGGGCAGACTTCGAGGCAGATGCCGTCGCCCGTGCATACGTCCCAGTCAACTGCCACATTCGTTCCATGTATTCCGAGCTTCTTCGGAGGTTCAACAGGTCCCCAGACGTTGTGGCCTTGATGTTGACTTGCCACGGTCCGGGTTTTCTGGAAGTTAGGGTCTATCGGCAAAACTGTTTCACCTATACATACATGAAAACGGTGAAAATATTAATTTTTCTACCTCAGACTCGGCTGTTTCTTTGAGCCGTTTTTTCAGGACAGCGGGTTGTTGAACTCGCAGGCGAGGTTGAAGAACATTTTTTATAATTGCACCACCTATCCTTTGAATGGCGAACTTGTATGCACATAAACGATTTTTCTTTTCTGATTGGTGGAGAAGCAGGCGCCGGGATTGCTCGCTCCGGCTTTCTTTTGGCCAAAGCGTGCATGAGGGGCGGTCTTCACGTCTTCGGCACTAACGATTACCAGTCGCTCATACGAGGGGGACACAACTTCTACGTGGTCAGAGTCTCTGACAGAGAAGTGCACTCTCAAACTGATTACGTCAACTTGCTGATTGCGTTGAACGCTGAGACCGTTATGCTTCACAAGGGCGACATTGCCCCGGCAGGCGGCATCATCTACGACCAAGAAGACCAAACCCTAAGCTTGGAAAAACTCGGCAGAACCGATTTGAAGCTTTGCCCTGTCCCGATGAGAAAGATTGTGATAGAAAAGTTGAAAGAGCCTCACAGCCTCATAATGAGAAACACCGTGGCCCTTGGAGCCGCAATTGCAGTAACTGACTACGAGTTTGCTTTGTTCGAGGCGGTTCTAAGAGACACTTTCAAGCCTGAGGTTGCCGAGTCAAACATCAGAGCCGCTCGAATAGGATACGACTATGCCAAAGAAAAGTTTGAAGGAGACTTTGAATATCGATTGAAGAAGACTAGCGCTGCGGGCAAGCGAAGAATCTTTCTGAGCGGAAACGAAGCCATCGGGCTTGGCACATTGAGGGCTGGCTGCAAATTCTACGTAAGCTACCCGATGACTCCCACTACAGGTCTGCTGCACTTCATGACTGCAAACGAGAGGGATTTCCACATAATCGCGATGCAGCCTGAAGGAGAGATAGCCGCGATAAACATGATTGCAGGCGGAGCATTTGCCGGAGCAAGAGCCATGACAGCTACTTCAGGCGGCGGCTTCTGCTTGATGAGTGAAGGTTTAGGAATGGTTGGAATGACCGAGACGCCGGTTGTCATAATGGTTGGTCAGAGGCCTGGGCCCAGCACGGGGTTGCCAACTCATTCAGCTCAAGGTGATTTGAGGTTTGTTATTCACGCGGCTCAAGGCGAGTTTCCAAGAGTTGTCATTGCTCCTGGCGATGTTGAAGAGTGCTTCTACGAAACCATGCGCGCTTTCAACTGGGCTGATAAGTATCAGCTTCCAGTTATCATTCTGACCGACAAGTATCTTGTTGAGAGCGAGGTGTCAGCGGAGCCCTTTGACACAAACCGCGTGAAGGTTGACCGCGGGTTAATTATGTCAGACCATTACGAAGGACAGGGCGAGTATCACAGATACGAGGTAACTGAGACAGGAGTGTCTCCGAGAGCACTTCCATCAACCAAAGGCGCGGTCGTGCATGCAAACTCGGATGAACACACCGAAGACGGGTTGACCAGTGAAGCTCCAGACGTGACGACGATGATGATGGATAAGAGGTTGAGAAAGCTTCACTGGCTGAGGAAAGAAATGGAGGAAAGAGGCGTCGGGACAACCAAGTTCTATGGTCCTGAAGAGGCATTGGCAACGATTGTCTCGTGGGGCTCAACCAAGGGTCCGATTAGAGAAGCGATGAACCTTCTCGGTTCAGAAGGCAAGGCTGTCAGCTTCTTACAGGTGGTGTATTTGCAGCCGTTTCCGAAGAC
>PEWI01000087.1 GCA_002779555.1 Candidatus Bathyarchaeota archaeon CG07_land_8_20_14_0_80_47_9
TCTAAGGCGAATGAATTGATGAGAGTAGCTGATTCTCTTCTGTCATGTGCGGATTTTGAGAGAGGAAATTGGAATTGTGAAAACTGTTACAGGGTAGCGTCGTTGAGGAAAGAGGTTTCTCAAATCATATTGCATGTGTCAAGCGGGGATGTAGTGGCAGGTCTTCGCAAGCTAACAGAGGCGATAAATAAGCTTGCAACTGGGCTACTGCCAACGCGTAACCGTTGAATGTTGTTTCACGTATGCTTTGCATTGCGTAGCTTTTTCAATCTTACCTGCAGAATGTTGTTTTTGTGAGTGAACTCTATTGGGCCTTTTTTGATATGCGTTGGAAGTCTGACTATTTTTAAATACTTTTTAGTTTCATTTTCCGCCGTTATCGTTATGGTGCTTCCATCTGTTTCTATGCTAATGTCTTTCTCATCTATACTTGGTAGCTCTGCTAAAACTATTAGGTAGTCTCCCTCTTCAAAGATGTCGACGAGTGGTGGTTTTTTCTCTGTCAAGCTAGGCATATGGGGGAGTAACGTGAAACTTGGATGCGTAGCCCTTGATCTATTTAATGTTCTTGCGATATGGAAGGTTTCTTTTGGCGACGTCGTTTTTATAAAAAATGTTTTCTTCATTATGTGCGTTTGAGGAATATAGGTTTGTTCAAAGCGGATGAAGTGTCTGCATCCCTGGCAACTGTCTGTGCTGACTCTGCCTCCTTTCGAGCTTTTGACTATGGGACAAAAAACCCATTCAGCTCCATCGATACCTCTAACTAGGAGTTTGTTTTTCCCTCTTCCGAGAGTTGTCCCACAGATCAACCACATTGAGTGTTCACCTTTATATGGAGTGGCGGCTTCGGAATCTAGTCCAGATTTTGTTTCGAATTATAGTTTACGTCAATGTTAATTAGACTGTTGTTTCTTTTTGTTTTGTGGAGGAGGTGAATTGTTTTTGTTGGTGAAGCATATTTCTGAAGCGGAGTTGGAAGACTTGATCAGGCATGAGGAGAGCAAGAGATTTGCGGTGAGGCTGATTTTCATCCGAAGCCTTTACGCTGGCGAGGCTGTGGAGACTGCGGTTAGGAAGCTTGGAAGGTGCAGGGCAACGGGTTACTTGTGGCTGAAGCGGTGGAACACTGGCGGCCTAGTCGCTTTGAAGCCTACGCCCAGGGAAGGCAAAGCCCCAAAGTTGTCCCGCGAGAAACAAGAAGAACTAAAACAGATGCTTCAAAAGCAAGGGTACTGGACGACAAGAGAGGTAAAAGGCCAAATCGAGGCAAAGTTCGGCGTCACTTACTCCCTTAGAAGCGTAAGCAGGATTCTTAGGCAGCTTGGCATGAGGTACGCTAAGCCCTACCCGAGGGATTACCGAAGGCCCAAAGACGCCGAGACTAAACTCAAGAGCGCGGTGGAAACCTCTTTGGAGGGCTTGGAAGACTTGGAAGCTGAAAAGAACGTTCTGCTGGGCTTCATGGATGAGTGCAGCCCTCAAACCTGCGCTAACACCCAGAGGGTGTGGTCGTTTGGCAAATCCGTCATCATAAAGGATACCACGCATTATCGGGCTAACACTTTTGGGTTTTACGCTCCAGATGGCAGAAGCGTCATTAGCTTTATGGAAAACTCGAAGAAAGAGAGTGTCTGCACTTTCCTAGAAGAGGTTAGAGCAAACAACCCAGACGAGAACATTGTTTTGATCCTTGACAATTTTCGCTCTCACAGATCAGAAGCGACAAGACTGAAGGCTCAGAAGCTGGATATACGCTTAACTTATCTGCCGCCTTACTCGCCAGACTTGAACCCCATCGAGCAAGTCTGGAGATGCCTAAAACGCGAAATATCCACAGCAGCTTTCAGAACAGAAACCGAGTTTCGAACGATAATAGAGAAGACTTACAGGCAACTGTCCACTAGAGTAAGCTTCGCCAAAAGCTGGATACAAAAGTTCCTGCCACAACAGTCCAATCAACTATGTCTTTAACTATAATCTCCTCCAAGTTTCCTTTCAATCTCGTTCCAAGCTTGTGTGTCTGGGTTTGTCATTGTTATCAGGAGTTTTCTGCTACACCATCTCTCTTCCATCATCAAAGCAACTAAAGCTCCAACTGAACCATCATCGTTGATTGTTCCTTTAACTTTTCCTGTCGGTATCATATTATATTTCTCCTTTTCCAGCCCAACATTTTTAGCGTGCCTGGTATTCTAAACCCGTTGAATTTTGGCATAAGTTCCGTGGTCATCTCACGGTGACGAAAACCGTTCAAGGCACGAGTCGGGAGCATGCTCCCCTCAACGCAGAGTCGCGTCTGCCCGACTAAATCATGGTTTAATCAGATCTTACCTTAAAACTTGTGGAAAGCCGTTATAGAAGCTCCTTCTATACGA
>PEWI01000051.1 GCA_002779555.1 Candidatus Bathyarchaeota archaeon CG07_land_8_20_14_0_80_47_9
ACGATGAAGCGTTCTTGTTGAATAATGCAGTTGTGCTTTAAAGCTTAACGTTTTTGAAAGTAAAAAATAGGGGGAAGGAGGGGATAAGACTGAAGGTCGCCAGCGTTCTTGGGCGTCTAAATCTTCTTCTTGCTTAGGACTTCTCGGAACGCCTTCTTGCACTTTGGACAGTCAAAGAGACCGATTTCTAACTGAATTCTCTTTCCAGCCTTGTCTGGGCGTCCAGCCATTGTCCACTTCTTCCTAGGCGCGTTCACGACGGTTCCGCATTTTGGACACTTAGCCATTTAATTTCCTCCAATATGTTCGTATCCATGGTTTCTGATGATGATAGATAAATAATTTTCCATTGTTTTCGAATAGAAAATCTGTTTCCCAACATCGGGTTTAGACATTTTCTTGCAAAGAAAACAAGTGGTTCTGCAGAAACTTTTGAGCTAAAGCCTTAAAATGCCTACATAACCCGCATGGAAAAGGCCATGGAAGAGGGGTTGGCGCTGTTTTCCGTTCAACATGCATCCAAACTCGGTGCAAATCATGTTGATGCAGGGCTTGAAGGCCATTATGACGGGCTTATAACCGTTGCGGACGGCAAGGTTCAACATGGAGTCATCAACCGCAGGCGAGGAATGGGCATCAGAGCATCAGTCAATGGTGCATGAGACTTTCAATCAATAACAGATTTAACAAAAAAAGGTATTAAGCGAACCGCGAAAATTGCGTTCAAAGCGTCAAAAGCATCAAACAACCATGGACCATTGCTAGCCAAGCTTGCATCTACATGGGCTTACGAGACTTGTTGCAGGACAAGGGTCAAGGCGGACATCGAAAACATCACTTTTGAGGATAAGAAGAGAACTTGTTCAGCATGCTTCAGAACGTTGAAGCAGTCTCCGATAAGCTCATTATAGCTGGAGGCTACTGAAGCTACTACCCTGCTCCAGCATCATCGACAAAAGCCCATGTCACGCCGATGGACTGACCTTCTTTCATTCTTCTGTCGATTTCAAAGATTCGAACACACGAGGTCTCCCAAATGCTTTTACCTACGGTTTTGTGCTTATTCCGTGAGCACTGGGGTCCAGCTAATCGTGAAAGATTCTTCAGAAAATGCTTTTGGGCTACTTGTTAAGCCTGTTCGAAGGCTTGTTGAGCAGAGAGGGTTCCCGAAGCCGTCTGAGCCGCAGGAGAAAACCATACCCAAGATTCTTGAAGGCAAAAACGTTCTCCTGATCTCACCTACTGCTACAGGCAAGACTGAAGCTGCTTTTCTGCCTGTTTTGAGCATGCTTCTGCATGGGCAGCAAGGAGTACCAGGCATAAAGGTTCTGTATATTACTCCGTTGCGGGCTTTGAACCGGGACATGCTTGAGCGGCTTGAGTGGTGGTGTAACAATCTTGACATCAAGTTGGCCGTCAGGCATGGAGACACTGAAACTAAGGAGCGGGTACGCCAGTCAAGAAGCCCGCCTGATATTCTGATTACGACTCCCGAGACGTTGCAGGCCATCCTGTCCGGTTGGATTATGCGTCAACATCTGCAACAGGTGCGTTGGGTCATCATTGACGAGGTGCATGAAATGGCCGGCAGCAAGCGTGGGAGTCAGCTTGCGTTGGCTTTGGAAAGACTCAGGAGCATGATTGGCCGCGACTTCCAACTGATAGGTTTGTCCGCCACCATCGGAAGTCCTGACAAGGTTGCGCAGTTTCTAGTTGGAAACGGTCGCGAAGTTGAAATCGTGCGCGTTCCAGTTGCGAGAATGATGCGGCTTAAAATCGTCTATCCGACTCCTGACGATGAAGATGTTCGGCTTTCTTTGCAGCTTTACACGCATCCTGAAGTTGCGGCTAGACTGCGGATTATTCGCGATTACATCAGCAAACACAAGTCCGTACTCCTATTCACTAACACCCGCGCAGTTTCCGAAGTATTGGCGAGCAGGTTTAAGGTTTGGGACATTGATTTCCCAGTTTCCATACATCACGGTTCACTTGCAAAGCCCTCCCGCATAGCCGCTGAGAGGGGGTTGAAAAGCGGTGAGTTGAAGGGGCTTGTCTGCACAAGTTCACTTGAGCTCGGCATCGACGTGGGCAGCATTGACTTGGTTATCCAGTACATGAGTCCTAGGCAGGCGACAAGGCTTATTCAACGTGTCGGCAGGAGTGGTCACCGCATTGGGCGCATTGCTGAAGGGATAATCGTGGCGCTTGATTCTGACGATGCGTTGGAGGCTTTGGCCATCGCGAAGAAAGCGTTGAACGAGGACTTGGAGCCTGTGCAGATTCCGCCCAAACCCTATGATGTTTTGTCACATCAGATTGCGGGTTTGCTCATCAAGAACAGGAAGCTTGAGTTTAACGTCATTCTGGACCTGTTCAGGAAGGCCTATCCCTACGAGGATTTGACGTTGGATGATGTTGAGAAAATCCTGAAGTACATGCATCAACGCTTTCCGCGTTTCGCGTGGGTTTCCTTCGAGGACAAGATTGTTCTGAAGCCTCGGCAATCGAAAGCGCTGTTTGAGTATTACTTCAGCAATCTGTCGATGATTCCTGAAGA
>PEWI01000152.1:0-1466 GCA_002779555.1 Candidatus Bathyarchaeota archaeon CG07_land_8_20_14_0_80_47_9
GTCTGTTGCTTTAAGCCCACTTCCAGTAATTAGGCACACGACACTATCGTGATTGCTCATTTTTTCTTCTTCAACAAGCTTTTTCAGTGCTGCAATTGTGGCTGAACTTGCCGGTTCTGCAAACATTCCTTCAAGTTTGGCTATCTGGAGTTCAGCTGCAAAAATTTCTGAGTCAGAAACAGTTAAGGCCAAACCGTTCGACTCCTTTAATGCTTTTATTGCTAATTCACCCTGCAGCGGTTCCGCCACCAAAACAGCAAGCGCACGAGTGGAGGGGTTCAGCGTTTTTGTCAATTTGGAGCGACCCTCCACGAATGTTTTAACTATGGATGCGCATCCTTCTGGTTGGACGCCAACCATTTTTGGCAACGAGTTCGTTATTCCAAGCAGTTCAAGCTCTTTGAAGCCCTTCCAAATTGAATAAATCGTCCCACCACTTCCCATGGGAACTATAAACCATTCTGGAACACTAAACTGCTCATATACTTCGTATGAAATTGTTTTTTGCGCTTCAATTGCAAGGGGATTCAGCTCTGAAGTTGCTTGATACCAGCCTGTTTCCTTCACCAAAGCTTCAGCTTTGCGTATGGAGTCGTCAAGAATCTCGCCAGACTCTTCAATAACAGCATCATAGGCAAGCATTTGAGCTAATTTTCCAACGTCAACAAGTTTTGGCACAATCACATGGCAAATTAACCCAGCTTTTGCAGAATATGCAGCGAGAGAAGCACCTAGGTTTCCATTGGTTGCACAGATTAACATGTCATATTTAAGGTCTATCGCATTTGATGTTAGGAGAGCGGCTGCACGGTCTCTATAGGAGTTTGTAGGGTTTCGGGTTTCATCCTTTAAATACAAATCCGTTAAGCCCATAGTTTTAGCAAGTCTTTCCGCCTTATGAAGCGGTGTTCCTCCCTCGCCTAGGCTTATTACATGCTCCACTGGTGGAAGTAAAGGTCTATATCTCCAAAAGCGCATCTGACCCAAAAACTTGATTTTGCTGTTTCTTGGCAAACTAAGCTCGTATTCTAACGTTCCTCCACACTTTTCACATTTGCTTCGTGGAGGAAACAATGGAAATTCTAAGCCACATTTAACACATTTAAGAGCCATGGTTCTACTCCATTAAATTAAGGTTTCAGCCCCTTTATTCTATTTTAGCTGAACATTTTCTGGAAGTTCTCACAGAAGATTTTCCTCTTGACTTTCTGAGATATCTCCGCTGTTTCGATGATTATTATTTGCGTCGGGTAGCGATAATAGGGAACGTCAGAACCGAACAGTATTCGGCCTTGGTCTATGTCTGTTGAAAGTTCGATGAGGTCAGGCGAGGTTCCCGAGGTTTCGACGTAGACGTTTTCGCATTGTTTCATGACGCCCAGCGCCGCTTCTTTCAGGTGGCCCAAGATGACTGGCAGTTTCGGGTATTTTTTGGCGATTTTGAGAATGAGCCCTGGCGAGGAAAA
>PEWI01000152.1:1486-2301 GCA_002779555.1 Candidatus Bathyarchaeota archaeon CG07_land_8_20_14_0_80_47_9
GTATTGGAAGGTTTAGTTCGTTGGTTTTCTGGAAGAATTTGTTGAAGAAGGGGTGGTCTGGTCTGAAGCATTCTACCATTGGATGCAGCTTGAGGCCCGATAGGTTCAAGTGGTTTTTGATGCGGTCCAGCTCTTGCACTGCATCTTCTCTTCGAGGGTCTACACGTCCAAATCCAACCAGCCGTTTTGAATGTTTCTTGACGCTTTTCGCGATGTAATCGTTCATTTGAGGGCATTTGTCGCCTACGTTGGGGTTCGGGAAGACTACTGCTCGCTCAACCTCGTACTCGTCAAAGAGCTTTATGAGCTTGTCAACGTGTATCGTCGGGTTCATATGTGGCTGCCAGGGGCCTGATTCGCCCAGATGGACATGTGCATCGCAGATTTTCATGGAGACGCCGCCTAATCTAGTTGGGTATTATTCGATGTTGAAGGCGTTTTAATGTTTGCGATGGGAAAACCTAAATGTGAGTCTGATGCTGATAGATAGCGACTTGTGGGTTGAACGAAATGAGTGCACCTAAAGAAAAGGAAGACCCCGTGCGGATGCATAAGCAAGCAAACACGCTTTTTGAGGCTGGCAAGTTCAAGGAAGCTGAAGAGATTTTCGCCAGAACAGCAGAATTGTACCACAAAGTGCAAAACTATTTTGACTCCACTACCATGTCTTACAAGGCCGGCGAATGTGCATACGCCCTTAAGGAATACAAGAAAGCCCTGGAGCATTTCTTGAAGTCTGCTGAGCTTTCGTTCCAGAAGGGATTTGACAGATTCGGAGTCAGCGCACTGGAATATGCAAGAGACTGCTACAAGGC
>PEWI01000014.1 GCA_002779555.1 Candidatus Bathyarchaeota archaeon CG07_land_8_20_14_0_80_47_9
CCAATGCGCTGAAATGTAAGTGTGTCTTTTCTAGATGGTTTCTCGTCACAAATACTCTTCGGTTTAGAGCGGGTAGCATGTGCGTCTGGTCTGCCTCTTGCAGTCTCCTAGTTCTCTGCAGACTCTCTCAAAACCAATTTTCGATAAAAGCTTCTCCTGTTTGTCTTTACAAGCCAGTTTTCGGTTCTGCGGAAAAGCTATAACTGAGCAAGAAAGAGAACACTACTGCAATGAGTAAGGGTGAAGCAAGACAGACATCATAAGGAGATGCGTGAAAATGGAGGAAACAGAAATCTATTACGATGAGAAATCTAAGGACTATGATGAATTATTTTCTATGTTATACTATAGAGTCTTTGATGCTATTACTTGGAAGTATCTTGAACCATATCTGCCTGTGAATCCAAATGCTTTAGTTCTTGATGCTGGCGGCGGAACTGGTCGGTGGACAGTTCGCATCGCCAGGAAAGTCCGAAAAGTCGTCTTGATGGACATTTCAGAAGGAATTCTGAAAGTAGCCGCCAAAAGAATTAGGCAAGAAAACCTTCAAGATAATGTTGCCATCAAGAAAGGAGACATAACAAAAACAGGTTACGCGAATGAGACCTTTGACTTAATCTTCTGTGAACATACTCTTTTCCTCTTCAAAGAACCAGACGCTCCCCTAAAAGAATTCAACCGAATTCTTAAGAAGAAAGCCCGACTAGTAGTTTCAGTGCACAATCGTTACGTCCAAAGTCTGGCATGCCTATCAGATAACCCAAACGTAGACAACTTACAGAATGCACTCAAAACGTTGCTTAGAGAAAAACACAGCTATATGACCGAGAATGACGAGGTGAAAATCTACACATGGACCCCCGACGAGTTCCAAGACACGCTGAAAAGAAACGGATTTCATGTGGAGAAGATCATAGGTAAGGGGATGACGATGCCTCTGAGAATTTCAAAAGACGTGTTTATGAAGAAGAAATATTCTGAAAGCCTGTTCAACGGCATATTTCATCTCGAACTCGCCTTGTGCGATAAACCAGACGCATTGGCATTGGCCGGACACATGCAAGCGATAGTTCATAAAGAATAAAACCACGATGCGGATAGACCAAAAGAGACAAAAGATGTTCTGAAGAAAAGAGTAGGCTTGCAGAACGATTTAGAAACGACCCTTACAAGGTTCGGCGCTTCATCTTGGAGAATTAGGATTTCGGAATTAGAATCTCGGCTTTCGGGAGATATCTCCTTTTGATGTGGTGTTCGCTTTAGACTGCTGCGAATTGAATCGTGTGTTGACCGTGGGCAGAAAAAGGGAATTCTGCGGGACTTGTTTCGACAGACTGCTGCGTGTTGTCAATTGCCGTGCTTTCTGATTTGTCTAGCAAGTTCCTTAATCGCCATTGAGCCTGCGTTTCCTGTTCCGTGTTTTCTAACTGCTATTCTTCCAGTTTCTGCCTCGTGTTTGCCGACTATTGCCATGTACGGAATCTTCTGAAGCTCTGCGTTCCTAATCTTGTAACTGACCGTTGACGTGCTGTCATCAAGTTCTGCTCTTATCCCGCAAGACACTAGTTTCCTGTGAACCGATTCAGCATATTCCAGACAATCATCACTGACTGGTATCACTGACACCTGTACGGGTGCCAGCCACGTTGGCAGGTTTCCATTGCAGTGCTCCAGTAGTATGGCGAAGAATCGTTCAATGGCTCCCAGTAGTGCTCGGTGAATCATCACCACTTCATGCTCTTTGTTGTCTGCTCCTACGTACGTGATGTTGAATCGTTTGGGCAGGTTGAAGTCAAACTGCAAAGTCGTGCACTGCCACTCCCTCCCCGCAGCGTCAACAATGTTCATGTCAATCTTCGGCCCATAAAATACCGCCTCACCAGGCACCTCGCGAAAGGCAATTGTCTTCTCTTGGAGTGCTTCGGCCAAAGCGTTCTGTGCACGTTGCCACTCTTCGTTCGAACCCATGTACTTCTCAGGATGCTCAGGGTCACGAGTCGAAAGATAGACGCGATATTCTTCGAAACCGAATCTTCGCATTATCCGCCTAGTGAAGTCCAGTAACGTCAGGATTTCCTGTTTCACCTGTTCAGCCGTGCAGAAGATGTGCGCATCATCCTGGGTAAATCCTCTTACTCGTAGTAGTCCCTGCAAAGTGCCCGACCGCTCGTATCTGTACACTGTTCCCCACTCGGCATAGCGAATCGGCAGCTCCCTGTAACTTCTGGGCCTAGCCTTGTAAATCGCAATGTGAAAAGGACAGTTCATCGGCTTCACAACCAAGCCCTCACCGTCCTTCTCAAACACGTACATGTTCTGCTCGTAGTAGTCCAAATGCCCAGAAGTCTTCCACAGTTCCCTGCGTGCAATGTGCGGCGTACAAACCAACTGATACCCGTTCTGCAAGTGCTCTTTTTCCCAGTAGTCCCTGATCACGTTGCGGACGATTGTGCCGTTCGGATGCCACAACACCAAGCCAACGCCAACATCCTCGCTTATAGAAAACAAGTCCAACTGCTGCCCAAGCAGTCTGTGGTCTGCGGCTGAAATCTCTCTTTCCTTATTCTTTTTTCCTAAAACATTCGCGGGGTCTATAGGGTGTTCTCTCTTTTTGACACATCGTTTAGGGTTCTGTTTCAAAATACCCCATTGGTAACACCGAGCTTGTCAATACCACATCACATATTTATCCTTTATTCTGAGCAATATCGGCACACACAAGCAAAGGTCTCAGTCCACTGGAAACAGATATCGTTTGGTGCAGGCCTGCATTGACCTGCGCGTGACAGGCTCAAGCTGGAAAGCTACACTTGTGTTCTACTCATCTGCTCTCTCATTTCCCCACCCTGCGATTCAGTCGCTTGCGGTCTGCTTCAACTGCAACTAGACCGCCTCCCGCAAGTGCGCCTCTAGTCTTATCTACCTCCTCACCGACGATGTAAACACGTGAACACATTTGCTCAGAGACGCTTGGATGCTTGCTATTGAAACGCTGAGCTGGATGGAAATGCAGAACCTGAGCGAAAGCCTCGCCTTCGCCAGAACCGTGAAACAGCTAAACATAGAAGATCCCAACAGCCTACGGCTCGCACACATGCTCGTGCGCGAAACGGTCAGACGCCAGAACTTCATAGACAAATTCATAAACCACGCCATAAAACCCAAAACAATCGACGAATACAACTTGGGTGTCCAAGCTTTTCTGCGACTCTACGTTTACCAGACCAGAATAGCTAAGAATTGGACTAGGTTTGACTTGGAAGAAGCTGAAAACATAGCCAAACAAGCCCGCTCCATCCTAGGATGGAAGACTCTTCACGAAGTCGAAGCCGTTCTAGGATTGCTGTTAACACAGGAACCCACAACAGTATTTGAAAACTTGGGCGACGCCGAGAAAATCGGACTTCAGACCTTTCATCCACCATGGCTCGTAGACTCCTTTTTCAGGCTTTTCGGTCGGCCAGAAACCATAACCATGCTGGAAGCAGACACAGAACAGCCGCCGACGTACATAAGGTTAAACACGCTCAGAGCAGAGGAAAGCGAAATTCAACAGAGACTCACGCAGGAAGGCGTAAGAGCTGAGAAGGTTGAGCAGCTGAAACATGCCCACAAGGTTGTTAAGACGAAACAGCCTCTAACCCAAACCAAAAGCTTCCGAGAAGGCCTTTTCTACGTTCAAGACAGGGCAAGTTGCTTCGCCGCTGAAGCCGCAAACCCCACACCCGGAATGACAGTCTTGGACGTTTGCTCAGCGCCAGGAGCCAAAACGACTTATCTTGCACAGTTGATGAGGAACCAAGGCGCTATCCTTTCGGTTGACTATTCAAAACGCAGAATTGAAGTGTGGAAAAGCGAAGTCGCGCGTATGGGGGTTGAAATTGCTGAGCCGATAATTGCAGATGCGCGCCACCATCTACCGCTTAAATTGGAGGCCGATGTACTCGTGCTAGACCCGCCGTGCACGAGCACGGGCACGTTTAGAAAGCAGCCGTCAGCCAAATGGAGGCTCACGCCACAATCCATTGACAGAATGACTGAGATTCAATGGCAAATGCTGGAAAACTGCGCAGAAAACGTCAAGGCAGGGGGAACGCTGGTTTATTCAACGTGCAGCATAACGGTTGAGGAAAACGAAATGCTGATTGAACGGTTTCTCAAAACGAACCTAGGGTTCTCGCTTGCCGAGATAACACCGAAGATTGGTTGCCCAGGCTTGAGAGGACTGGACAGGTGTCAAAGGCTTTATCCGCACATTCATCAATGTAATGGTTTCTTCATCGCGAAACTCGCTAAAGAAGAATAGAAAGCCACTGGCTTTTCATTTCAAGGCTTTTTCTAAGCAGCACAAGATTTCAAAAATCACCTTCGCCGCCTGAATCGCCGAAACTCCTTGATCATAATCAGGGGCGATCTCAAGAACATCAAAGCCTACGATGCGCTTGTCGCAGATGCCACCTAGAATATCGAGCAACATGTGCATTTCCAGTCCGTCAGGCTCAGGGTTTTGCACGGCTGGGACGTAGGCAGGGTCAAGAACATCCATGTCAACAGACAGGTAGATGCTCTTGTATTTTGCGAGTTTTTCCTTCAGCAGTTTTGCGATCTGCTCGCTGCCCTGTCTTCTGATTTGCTTCGTCGTGAAGAACTCTATTTCTGCCTTCTTTGCATATGCGAGCTCTTCCTTGCAAACTGCTCTTGTGCCAACTTCAATGATTTTTGCCGTTTTCGCTTCTTCGTTTATTCGGCGCATGAAAGTCGTGTGAGACAATTTCAGTCCTAGAAACTCGTTGCGCAGGTCGAGGTGTGCGTCAAAACTCACTATCGCCGTCTTTGAGGCCCTGTCTCCCAAGCCCTTGGCGATGCCAAGCGTTATTGTGTGCTCTCCGCCAATCGTCACTTGTACCTTTCCGTCTTCCACCGTGTCCTTTGTGACAAGTTCAAGCGTCTTCAGAGTCTTTCTCGTGTCAGCTGAAACGTGCAAGTCTCCAAGGTCATGTAACCGCAAGTCCTCAACATCTAGACCCGTGCGGAAGCTGTAGGTCTCAATGTTGAGCGATGCCTGTCGGATTGCGGTGGGGCCGAACCTTGCTCCAGTCCGATAGGTGCTTGTAACATCGAAGGGAACGCCGAGAATCACGTAGTCTGCGTCTTTGTAGGGTTTCTGGGAGCCACTGAAAACGTTTGACTGTGAAACAAAAAGTTCGTGATGGCTCATTTGACGCTCTTCCCTCTCATGGTGTGCTATTTCTCTACTGCTAGCTCTAAACTCTTTCGTTGCTTTACGTTATAATAGAAGCCAGTTGATTCCTCTGCGCTGGCGCATGTCAAGACAGGTTTCACTTTCATACTTAAAGACAAGAACATTTTCGTTTGGTGCAGACAATGGCTGAAAAAGAAGGGTGCAAGGGGTGTCCGGCTTACTATGCTCACAGACAATAAGGCAACGGTGAAGCTGTATGAGGAGCTCGGTTTCAGAATCTCCAGACATGGAATGGTAACGCCGTTGAAACATTAAATTTATTAACGTTGCTGTCAATGCAATAACGTTAAGGGCGACTGGAAAATGTCATTTGCGTCTAAGCTCAAAATGGAAAGCGTTGGAATGGTGTTGACGCTCATTTTCTACCTGATCGTGGGAATAATCTCCTTCGCCATGCTTGTGATCAACTATTCTCCGCCTAGCATCGGCATAATCGGCATATTCAGCCTTGTAACCGCTTACGGGCTTTTTAGGAAGAGAAACTGGACAATCTGGTTTGTTATCATACTTTTCCTCACTGCGACAACATTCGCAACGTACACACTTTACTATTACTTCTGGCAAAACCTGCTTTTCACCACAGGAGTTCTTGCCTATCTCATACTAACATGGGTGTTCACAGCGTACACAGCTTCGAAAAGAAAAACGTTGGAAACCTAAAGCAAGCCTTCTTCAAGATTTCTGAAAAGCCGCACCTTGACCTCTTCGCCAGCATCAACAAACTGCACGTTTTCAGCAATTTCAACAAAGCCATCCGCGTGTGCAAGTGTTGTTATGGCTCCAGAAAGCCCTGTTGGGACAGGTTCAGCAACCAGCCGATTTGCCTTATCCCGCTTTAGCTTGACTGTGATGAAGGTTCGCCTACCTTTCGCAGGAAACATTCTCATAGCCACAAAAGCCTTCACTTCCGCAGCCTCGTGCACTTCTCTTCCACTCATGAGACGGATTATCGGACTTGCAAGCAAGTGAAAAATCAAGAGCGCGGAAGCCGGATGGCCTGGAAGCGAAAAAAGGAGCTTTTCATCTACCACTGCCACTGTTGTTGGTTTCCCAGGTTTGACGGCGATTCCCGAGACGATGACTCCGGGTTCTCCAAGCGAGTCTACTGTCTGCGGCATGATGTCCTTCGGGCCTACAGAGACACCGCCAGAAGTCACAACCACATCCGCAGACGCCAAGGCACGCTTCAACGCCTTTTCCAATTCAGCCCTGTCGTCTGGAAAGACACCCAAATAGACCGGTTTCGCACCGCTTTCTGATACTGCCGCGCTTAGGCTGTAGGCATTTATGTCGTAGATTCTTCCAGATGTAAGTTTTCCGCCAGGTTCGGTCACTTCGGCGCCGGTTGATAGAACTGCAACGCGCGGAATCAAGTAAACCTTCACCTTCACCGTGCCTATTGCTGCGAGAACGCCGATTTCTCTTGAACCCAACAATCTGCCTGCTTTCAGAACTGTTTCGCCTTTCCTGATGTCTGCTCCCGTTTTCATGACGTTTTCGTCTTTCGCCACAGCGCCGTAAATGTAGAGATCGTCGTCCTCTCGCTTCGTGTTCTCACTCATAACAACGGCGTCTGCGCCTTCAGGCATCGGTGCTCCTGTTACAATTTCAGCGGCTGACCCATGGGTTACTGTTGTGCAGGGCTTTTCTCCGACATTGACTCTTCCGCAAACTTTCAGCCACACAGGCCTGTTTTCATCTGCTCCAAAAGTGTCTGCAGCCTTCACTGCGTACCCATCAACAGTTGAGCGGTTAAAAGGAGGAATGTCCAGAGTAGCGACCACATCTTCTCCGAGAACACGGTTGTGGGCTTCCAAGAGCGGGACTTCCTCAACACCCAAAGGCTTGGGCTTGAAATGTCGGCGGATGACCTTTTCTGCTTCGTCAAGCGTGAGCAGCTTCCTAAACATCCTCATCAACCACTCTTACTGTGTCAAACAACTGAACTGAGACGTGCTCGCCTTCTTCTAGGCCCTCTCGATTCTCAGGCACGACAACGTATCCGTTGGCTTTTGTCATCGTTGAAATCATGCTTGAACCTCTGGCACTTATGGGTTCAGCGACAAATTCGCCATTTTGCTGAAACACATAGACGCGGACAAAATTTTTCCTTCCAAGAGTCGTTGCGATTCTTCTGTTCATCTTGGCTTGTGCTGTCGGTCTGAGCTCAAGTTTCAGCCCAAGCAATCTGCAAATCAACGGTCGGCAAAATACCTCAAACCCTATCATTGCCGCGACAGGATTGCCTGGAAGAATGACTATCGGCTTTCCCCTGACCACGGCAAGAGCCGTCGGCATGCCTGGCCTCATAGCCACACCGTGAACGATGACGCCTGGTTTTCCGATGTTGTTGGCAGCTTCTGGAACTAGGTCTGCACCTCCGACGCTTGTCCCGCCAGAAGTTATCACCGCATCTGCTCTCTCAATCCCAAGTTTCAATCTTGCAGAAATCTCGTCAACATCATCTTTCGCAATGCCCAGATCCAGCGGTTCAGCACCCATCTCACAGCACAACATTGAGAGAACAAGCCTGTTAACTTCGAAAACCTGATTCTCTCGCAGTTTGCTGCCCACTTTCACAAGTTCGTTTCCAGTTGCTAAAATGGCCACTTTGGGTCTTTCAACAACGGTTACCTCAGCTTTTCCAAGTGCCCCTACCAATCCCATGTGATGAGGTTTCAGGCGGGTTCCAGCTTTGACTGCGATGTCTCCCTTAGAAAGGTCCTCGCCTCTCTTGGAAACGTTCTCGCCAGGCGTCACCGAAACCCAAACCTCAATCTTGTCTTCAATGCGTCTAACGTTTTCCAGCATTACAACCGCATTTGCGCCCTTGGGAATGGGGTTTCCCGTCCACAATTGCCTGCTCTGCTTGTGGACTATCATGTCTTTATCAGTGACTTGAAGCGTTTTCGGCTTGAACTGTGATGCACCGATGACATCTTCGGCCTTGACAGCGTATCCGTCAACTGCTGACCTGTCGAATCTCGGCAAATCCTCTCCTGCAATGATGTCTTCCGCCAGAACACGATCTAAAGCCGAGTGCAACGGGATGATAACTGGTTTTAACGGCTTAGCTTGCAGCTTGGAGAAAAACATCCGAACTGCGTCATCAACTGTTGTCAGTTTTTGGAATCCTTTTAGCCGCACCAAAACCCGTACCCATAGACAGCACTATATGATTGCATAGAAAAATGTATCGCACTAAATTCAAGCATCAATTTTCCTCAATTCTGTTTGGAGAATGTCCCGCATCTTCATCGCATCGATGTCCAACAACGGGCTTTCGCATATCATCACTGGTCTCAGCTTGAACTCCGCTATGATTTTCGCAAGCAGCCCGAAATCCGGTCCGTATCTCGCTTCGTCCAACATGTGATGTCGCCTTTCGCCTTTGTCCGTGAACTCGATCTTCGTGAAATGGCAATGCATGTTCTTGACGGCTTCAACGCCGAGTCGATTCTCAATCTCGACCACAGCCTTTCGAAAATCCTCAACGGTGCGGAAACGCCCCATGCCCCTTGCATGCAGGTGCGACCAGTCAACCACCAGCTGTGTTTGATCAACTTCTTCACATATGGTCAAGACCTCTTCCAAGCTCCCAAACTGAGAGGGTTTACCCATCGTTTCAGCGCCGATCTTGACATTGCTAATTCCCAAGCTCCCAATCGTCTCAACGACATCCTTCAACGCTGTCACGCAGCTCTTGAGAACCTCTTCTCTCGGTCTCTTCCCATAGAAACCTGGGTGAAAAACCACAACGTATGCTCTCATCCACTGTGCTGCCGTTGCACATGCGATCAGTCGTTTCTTGCTTGCTTCAACAACATTTTTCTTGCCGCAGAGATTTACGAAATAGGAGCCGTGAAGGCTGAGCCAAACATCATTTTTCCTTGCTTCCAAGCCGAATCTTTCAGCGTCTTCTTTTTTAATCTGCGGCTTTCCACCCCAATATATGGCCTCGTACTCTAGTGCGTCAAGTCCTTCCACGCGTAGAAGTTTCGGGACGTCAGCTAAGGTTGCTTTCATTGCCCTGAACGCCGGAGGAACCCCAGCTGGACCGAACCTGGGGCGGTCAGCCATTAGAATCCCTTAGCTTTTTCCGCTTTTCTTGTAGCGAAAACCTTTCTGCCCATACTGACCGTAAAACAGAACCGTTAGCGCTGAGACCCAAGCTGCAACGTTTTGAAAAACCAAATACTTCCCAGTATTATCTAGATCCGCGAGAGGCTTGATTATGTTTCCAACTCCTATGCAGAAGTCTCTGAAGCCCGGCGCGACAGACAGCAGAGCATTGTTCATTCCTGAGAAGACGCCGCCAACGGAAGCCAAAGCCTGTCCAGTGCCCTGTACAAAGCCAAGCAGTGAGGGATTGTTCTGATAGGTTGCTGATACGGCCTGATAGATCGTTTGCGGGTACGCAAGAAGAGAAACAATGAGTATAAACACTGCGAAAGCCAGAAGCACGGTTATGGCGCTTTTTATCGTGGCTCTGGCGAAATGTATCTTCTGCCAGACGTATGCCACACCCTTGGCTTTCAGTAACCCACGTTTCATTCTGCCAAAACCTTTCTTCAGTCCGCCCTGCTTGCTTTGTCTCGCCGCGGATCCAGCTTTTCCTTTCAATGCCTCCTTGGGTCTCATTGCGGTGTGCTTTGTCAGGTATGTCCAACTTGACACAAGCGTGATTATAACGGCTGCCGGAACCAGATGGAACAGCGGGCTGATTACGCCGAATATCATGTTCTCAGGTTTTTCCTGAACGCCGAGATTCATGGCGTAGATAACGACGACATATTCAACGAAGATGGTTATGAGCAGAAACACTACTATTGCTGCAAGTCCTCTAAGTGTTGTCCATCTGATGACCAAATGCTTTTGCGGGTTCTGAGTTGCCAAACAGTTTCACCGGTCAGTCTCAACCTTTTTTCGAAGTTGTACTTGCAATATGGATGTTCTTATTAATAACTGTCACGTAAAGGTGATGGTTCAGAGATTCTAGCGCGCGCGCTAGCCAAAACAACCAATGGTTTCAATTCGGTAGTAGTCTCGTTTTCTCATGCGATGTCAACAGAA
>PEWI01000065.1:0-6564 GCA_002779555.1 Candidatus Bathyarchaeota archaeon CG07_land_8_20_14_0_80_47_9
GACGCCGTCAACATCATCCCAGGCGAGGACATAACCTACTTCGACTGCAGAATTCTGCCAAGCTACGACCTTGACAAAGTCTTGAAGGACATTCAGACGCTCGCGACAGAATTCGAAAAGAAAACCGGCGCAAGAATCAAAATTGAAATAGTCTCAAAAAGCGTTGCCCCCAAACCAACAGACGCCAACGCTAAGATAGTGCTTATGCTTAAGGAGGCAATAAAGAAGGCAAGAGGAATAGAGCCCAAGGCAGGCGGAATCGGCGGAGGAACATGCGCCGCATTCTTCAGAGCAATAGGCGCTCCAGCCGTGGTCTGGTGCACAATAGACGAAATGGCCCACCAACCAGATGAATACGCCAAAATAGATAACATGGTTAACGACGCAAAGGTCTTCGCTCTATTGGCAACTATGTGAGAGCTTAGGAGTCTGTCATGTCAGGCTTCTAACGTTACACTCGTATAGGTCTGCTGGAAGCGCTTTTATTCCTCTGTGGAACCTTGAGTGGTTGAACCATTCCCTGTACTCGTGCAGTCTGCCTTTGAGCCATCCGGGAAACTTCCGCAGATAATTAATGAACTCACGGTTCAGGTTCTGAATGCACCTTTCGACCTTGCCCTTGTCCTGAGGATAAGACGGATGCGCAAAATGTGCCTCAACGCCGTGTTCCCTGCACCACTTCTTCCATGCCTCTTTGAACTGCGGGCCGTGGTCAGAAAGTATCGCCTTTGGCAGCCTCTTCTGCTTCTGCAAAAGAGCCGTCACCTCCCCTGTCGTCAACTCATGATCAAACTGCTCCGCTAAAACGAGGAACCTGCTGTAATCGTCGATGCAAACCAGAAACCAGTATTTCTTGCCCTGAACGCTGAACGGCCCCTTGAAGTCGATCTGCCACAGTTCATTAGGCACTTTGGCCCTGAAAAACTTCCAGCGCCTGAACTCGCGTTGGTACCCGTTCACTCCGTGTCTTACAAGAACGTTGTTTATAGTCTCTCTGGATAGCCGAACCTGCTGCACGCAGCGCACTGCTTCCCTTATGAAGCCTGGAAGATTGATCAAGCCTTGTTGAATGCGGGCTGTTCCCCATTTAAACGTGCTTCTTAAAGCGAGAATGGACAGCTCTACTTTGTCTGTAACTTTGCTTTGCCTGGGCTCTCGGGGCTTGTCTTTGTAGTATTCTCGGCCAACGTGTCTGGCTCGTTTCAACCATCTATGCACGGTCTGCCTTGTCGTATCGAACAGGTGGGCAATGCGGGTCACCGGTAACCCTTTCTTGACAAGCTTCCCGAAGGCTCCCCTAATATCAGGAGAAAACCTCACAACACCACCAAACACCTATTATGGGTTCAACAGCAAAAAAGTGTAACGTTAGAAAGTTGACTTTACACTCACAAGAGAGGCCATACAAGCAAGTATGAAAGGACGGTCAGAACCAAACTTGCAGCAAAAGCTAGGGCCCAAATCTTTTTGTCCCACAGGAAAATCTTGTACCCGTCAAGTATCCCGAACGGAATCAAGTTGAAAACGGCTATCCACGCGTTAAAGGCAGCGACGAGCACAAGTACAGGCGCATATGGGGTCGGAACTAATCCGCCCGCCATGAACAGTGCCGATAGCACGATGTTTGTCACTGGCCCTGCGATGGATATCTTACCTATTGGTTTTCTGTCAGCAAATCCAGCCACCATGACCGCGCCGGGAGATATGACTTTGAACAGCGGTGAGATTACAGATAGCAGGGTCAGAATTGCGCCTGTGAACGTCAGCCTGAATTCCGCCCAGAACCCTTCTCTCTGGGCAATCACCTTGTGAGCTATTTCGTGCATGAAGAACGATGCAGTCAATGCTACAGTAAATGCAGTCAGCATGGCGTAGTCCACGGCGTAGTTGCTTCTGAAAAAATTCGAGAAGAAACCCATGGATACTGCAACGCCCATGACAAGCAATGCCGCTATTGTCAAGTGCTTAAGCTCTTGGCTGCTGAAACGTATGCTTCTCTTCATCAACGCAGGCGGCGCATAAACAACCTTGTACTCATATGAATTCCTTTTCTGAACCAGTGCCGGCGGCGTTTCCTGTTTGGACGTGCGAGCCAGCTTCATTTGCGGGCAATCATGATTCTCTGGCAGGCGATGCTCAGAACAGAAAGAGCCCCCGCAATACGGACACCTAAAAGGGAGGAACACTTCCTTCCGGCATCTGTCGCATTTCATGCTTGCACGCCTTCTGTTGGAAGAGATGGTGATGGCTAATCGTTTATACATTTCTCTCTAAGATAAGGGGAAAGGGCCTTGATGTCAAAGTGTTAAATTCTTAAAACCAGCAATACAGATGAGTATATGCTTCAAAGTCAACGATGGGAAAAAAGGGCCACATGAAAGCCTTCAGCTTTGTCCACGCTGCTGACTTGCATCTTGGCTATTCGCAGTACGGCCTAGAGGCTAGACGCGAAGACTTTGACAAGACCTTTCAAGAACTGGTCGACAAGACCATTGAGCTGAAGCCCGATTTCATGATAATAGCGGGAGACCTGTTCCACCACGCGCGTCCTTCGAATGTCACGTTGGAGAACGCAATCAGAAACTTCAGTCGCCTCCGCGACAGCGGCATCACCGTGTTAGTCGTGGACGGCTCTCACGATTCAGCGCCTAACGTCATAACTGGCTCCATTCTGAATCCGCTGGACAGCGCAGGTCTCATCTATTACTTGCCGAGACATGAAGGAGCTTGCTGGCGCAAACCTGACTGCTGCTATGTCTACGGTGTTCCGAACTATCGAACCAGACGCAAGACGGAAGAACTGCTTCCTGCCTTCATGGAGCAAAACAGGCCGACACCTGACGCTTCACTGTTCAACATTTTCGTCTTCCACATGGCTCTAGACCTTCCGAGCGTCAAACCACCGTACATGGAGGCTGAGGCGCCGCCTGAACTCATCCCCGAAGGGTTCCAATACTATGCTGCTGGTCATGTGCACAAGCCTTACAAGGGAGAGTTTAAGAGCGGATTGTTGGTCTACAGCGGATGCACCGAAACCGTTGGCTACGACGAAGCCGAGATTAAGAAAGGGTTCTACCATGTTAGGGTTGATGAAAAAGGAAAAATCTCACCTGAATTCATAGAACTTGAATCGCCCCGCAAGTTCGTCGTTTTAGAACATGATTTTATGGGTGTAAATCCTCCGAGAATAACAGAACTTGCCGTTCAACTTGTCAAAGGCGCAGATGAAGACGGAGCTATCATCATCTTGGTTTTGAAAGGAGTCTTACCAGCCGAGGCAAACCGCTCCGAAGTGGATGTTGCCAGCATCAGGGCAGCGGCTGAAAAGGCCTTGCTCGTGCATCCTGTCGTGTTGCTGCGTGAAAGTGAGGTTTCAGAGGAGATTGTTCGATCAATATTCGAAAGCGAGTTTAAGGACTTGAAAACGAAGGCTTTCGAATATTTCATGCAGATATTCTCAGAACGTCACAGCCGAGGAGAAGCCGAAAAAATCGCTCGCATCGCAATCAGTCTCATTGAACCGCTGACCAAGAAACAAGAGGAAAAAGTGAAACAAACCTTGGAGGAGCTTCTGCAATGAGAATTGAAATTGTCCAACTCGAAAACGTACGTTCCCACACAGAGTCAACCGTGCCCTTCGCAAGAGGCTTCAACTGCCTGGTCGGCGGGCTCGGCTGCGGAAAATCCAGCATCCTGTACTCAATAGACTTCGCCCTGTTCGGAGACCCTGTGGGCAGAAGCTTCGAGTATCTACTGCGAGAAGGCTCAAACCACGGCAAGGTCACCGTTCAATTCGTTCAAAATGGGAAAAGCTACAAGATATCTCGCGGGTTGAAAAGACGAGGAAAAGGAATAGGCCAAGACTTTGATGAGCTGAAACTCTTCGAAGACGAAAACCTGATATCGAGCGTGAAAAGCGACGCCGTGGCTGAACAAATCAAAGCCATCACAGGCTTGGACAAGGACCTTTTCCGCGAAATAGTCTGGGTGAGACAGGAGCGTTTGAAAGAGCTCTTGGATGTCGCGCCAAGAGAAAGACAAAAACGATTAGACGAACTTTTCGGGCTGTCCGACTACGAAACAGCATGGAGCAACATTGCAGACTACAAGCACGAATATGAAGGAGAAAGAAGTGCCTACGAAAAAGACCCGGATATCATTGGAATGGAAAAACTAAACAATGAATATAACAAGACCGTCGAAGAATTCTCGCTGATCGAAATCGAACTGCAGGACGCAGCAAAGAAGCTAAGCATAGCGAAAAAGGCGTTGGGAGAAGCCGATTTGAAACTGAGAAAACTTGAAGAGGTCAGAAATCTCGTAGAAGAATTCAAACGGAAAGAAGCTCAAACACGAGCAAACCTCAAGAACATCGAGGAAGCATCGGCGACATTAGACAAGAAAATTGCGGACAAGAGAGACAGCATTGAAAATTTGAAGCAACGGGCAACCACAATGGAAGCTCAGATACAGACTCACAAGGCAAGACTAAAAGAGATCGGTGTTTCACCCGACCAACCGATTGAAGCCTTGAGACAATATTTGGCAGTCTCTTTTGACGACCAAATCTCAAGCATGAAAGCGGAACAAGAAGCAACTCTCAGAGGCATGCGGGAAGACCAAAAGAGAATGTCTTCTATGGCGGCTGAAAGTCGCTGTTCACTGTGTCTGCAACCGTTAACAGAAGAATACAAGAACAGCCTAGTGCAGGGCATTCAGGAACAGAACGGCAAGAGACAGCAAGCGGTAAGTCAACTTCAAAAGGAAATTGAGGACCTGCAGCAGACAAAAAGGAAGGCAAACGACGCCTTTTCGAACCTGCAATTGCTCATCCCCAGAGCTGAGGACCTGAGAAACCGCATGAACGACGAATCTCAATCTCTTGTTGACCTTTCAAGGGAGCTGGAAGAAAGGCGAAGGTTAAGAGAGGATATGCGAGCTCAGCTTGAAGCGGTAGAGGCTGAGATCAGAAAATTTGACACATCCGAGCTTGAAACTGCAAAAGTTCGAAAAGACGAAGCTTCAGATGAGTTCTATCAAGTACAATTGGACCTGCGAACCAAGGAGAACCGCAAGAAGGATTTGACCAGACGTTTGGATGAACTGAAAGAGAGGATCGATCAAGCCCAGCAGAAAATCGAGCGCATGGAGAAAATAGTAAGGATTGTGGAAATCATCGGAAGCATTCGAGACGGATACAGAAGCATCCAGCCCAAGCTGCGGACAGAGTTTGTAAAGGTCCTGAGGAACTTTGTTCAGCAGGTTCTGGACAGCTTGGTGAGTGGCGAAGGTCCACTGCTGAGCGTCATAGTTGACGAGTCTTACACTCCGTATGTAAGAAGCGAAAGCGGTGCTGAGCGTGAGGTTTCATGCCTGTCTGGCGGAGAACGAACATTGCTGGCTTTCGCCTATCGCCTAGGACTGGGTCAATTGATCATGCAGTCTAAGACAGGTCACGGATTGAGCATGCTCCTTCTTGACGAACCCACAGAGAGCCTTGGCAGAGAAGACGGTTCCATAGATCGCTTGGCCGAAGCTATATCACGTTTCAAAGCTGTGGAGCAGATAATTGCTGTTACGCACAGCGAGGCCTTCGCGGAAAAGGCTGAGCATGTTATAAGGCTTGAGAAAGAGGCTGGCGTGAGCAAGGTTTCAATTGGAAGGTGACTGAGAAACCGTGTCAATCGCCACAAGGGTTTGCCTACGCGAGGATGCAACGAGAGCGTCAAGAAAGATGCAGAAGAGAAAGAACACGTCGAAATGGCAAAAGGAACAATAAGGAAGAGCTTCGAAGTCGTCTAGGGCACTGGCTACGCAAGCACGATCGAAGTCAAATCAGAGCCTAGAACAGTGCCGCAGTTCACTTTCTGCTTTCAGTGATCCCGTCGAGGGCAACCAGAAACCTGCAAGTATCACACATCTGGTCTTCCCTCGTTGCATCTTTCTTGCCACACTTAACACACTTGACGCTCTCAACCGTCTTCTGGTTTGGAGAAGAATTCTTGAGCATTCTACTACCCGAGAACTGCTTTTCAAGAACTTGGAGTTATCAATTATGAATTCAGAATATAGACTCAAAAGAAGTGTACCTAGAAGGTTCCCTCTCTCTCAACAACGCTGTTCTCTAGAATGCCTATCTTTTCAATCTCTATCCTTACAGTGTCTCCTGATCGAAGAAACCTCGGCTGGGGTTTCATGGCAAAGCCTACGCCTGCTGGGGTTCCAGTTGCTATGATGTCGCACGGTTCAAGGGTCATCACTCGGCTCAAGTGATGTATTGTCTCGCAGACGTCGAAAACCATGTTTTTTGTTGTGGAGTTTTGGCGAAGTTGGTTGTTGACCCACGTGCGGACGGACAGGTTTGATGTGTCTTTAAGCTGGTTTTCGGTGGTGATGCATGGTCCGGTCGGAGCGAAGGTGTCGAAGCTTTTCCCCCTAGTCCACTGTCTGTCCTTGAACTGGATGTCGCGGGCTGAAACATCGTTCAGTATCATGTACCCAAAAATGTACGGCTTGGCTTCCTTAGCCGAGATGTTCTTGGCTTTTCTGCCTACAACGATGGCC
>PEWI01000065.1:6580-15605 GCA_002779555.1 Candidatus Bathyarchaeota archaeon CG07_land_8_20_14_0_80_47_9
CACCGGCTCATCCGGGATGCTAGCGTTTTGCTCGGCAGCATGGTCTCGATAGTTCAGGCCTAAACAGACAATCTTGGTAGGAGAAGCCACCGGCGCCAACAACCTTGCACGATTGAGTGGCAAGGAAGCAGTCTTGACGTCTTCTTCTGAAGCGTTTTCAAGCAATCTTTCTGCGGTTTCCATCCCCTTTAGTCCTGAGATAATTAGTTGCTCCAGCTGTTCAGGAAGCTTCACATTTAAACGTCTTGCGAGTCTAGGCAAACAAACAATGCCGTTTCCTTTCAATACGCCAAATTGCTCTTTTTCCCTTTGGTGATAGCGGACAAGTCTCAAAGCTGCATCTTTCCTCTATGTTGGAATAACCCCAAGCGTAGCCACCGACATGCCTCTCTTCTCGAGCTCGCGGATGAAGGGGTTTATGCCAACTGAATCGCTTGCTATGTGACCTGTGACAATCAGGTTTCCTTTTCCTTCAGCCTTCAGCTTTTCCAAGTCTCCCAAGCCTATGTGAATGTATATGACGGTTCCGACGCCATGTTTGAAGTAGGTTTTCGCGATTTCGTATCCGCCGTTCGTTCCAGCACCATGTGAAACAACAACTTTTCCAGCTGGGTTTCCAGCTTTTCCAAGCCTTATCTCGATCTCAGTCGATGCCCTTGCAAATTCAGGGAGCTCCTTCAAAGCAGAAACCACATCTTGCACTGTGGCGTTGTTTCGAAGCCGTTTTTCAACTTGTTCGCTCATGATTCTTCTGCCAACCTCATCCAAAGGCGTGTGAATGTTCATGTACGGCATTTTCAAAAGCCTTGCAACGTCAACCGCATGAGCATAGTTTCGTGAATGTGCTTCCACTTCCAAGTCTTCAAGCTTCTTCCTAACTGCTTTTTCCGCTTCTTCTCTCGGGACTCCTGCGTTAACCATCTGCTGAATGTGCCTTCTGAAAACTTGGTGAAAGTTTATGACTGCGTCTCCGCCGGCTGGGTGATGGGCGATGACTGCATTGTAACCCAAGTGGTTCGCAAGCAAAAGCTCAGAAGCGCCAGCGTCAATTCCGAACAGAACCTTTTCGATGTTTTCGCCAGGCACGTATATAGCGCTGTCTTCTGGGACTTCCTTAAGACCTGCAAGCTTCAAAGAAATCTGCATAATCTCTTCAGTATTCACTTAATAATCACCTTCAATTTTGAAATAATGTTATATTGGTTTCCTATGTAAATAAAAATATGTGCAGACTCAACTTGTTAAAAAGCATCTCAACTGAAGAGCAAACGGGGCGCTCGGATGCGGATAAGAACAAGAGAACTGGCTTTGACTGAGGGCGTGGCAGCAGGCATTCTCTTCGGAACAGCAGCCATCTTCATAAGGTTCCTGCAAGGCTTAGACGCGTTCTCAATAGCCTTCTGGCGAATCATAATCGCCTGTTTGGCCCTAACCGCGATACTGATCGTCGCCAAAAGACCGTTCAGCCTCGTCTTAGTAAGGAAGAATGCGAAGGAACTCCTCATCCTCAGCTTTTTCCTCGGCTTGCACTTCATATTCTTCGTGTCCGCCGTGAAGGACACAACTATTCTGAATGCGACAGTTCTGGTCAACATTTCTCCGATCTTTTCGATGCTTGTTTCAAGTTTTTTGTTCAAAATCAAACCCAGCCGGCTGGCGCTGGCAGGCCTGACAGTGTCGTTCATAGGCGTGTGCATCATTGCATTCGCCGAAACCATCACTGGCAGTACGGGTGTTCAGTCGGGGGCGTTTTCTTCGAGCCTCATAGGGGATTTGGAAGCAGTTTTGGCTGCTGTGGTTGAGGCTTTCTATCTCAATTACGGCAGGAAACTGAGAAGCGAGATGAGCATTCTTACTGCGGTGCTCCCAATGTATGTTCTGACTGCGATCGTCATAGGAGTCATTGGTTTGCCAGTTACTCAGAGAACTCCGGCTTTGCCAGCGAAGACGGAATTCATCCTTCCGCTCTTGGGCTTAGGGATATTCCCCACGGCGATAGCGCATACATTGTACTTCTCGTCTTTGTCAAACCTGAAATCCTTCGAGACCGCGACGATGGCTTTGATCGAACCCATCGGCGCAACATTTCTCGGTATGGCTCTATTTCAAGAAATACCGGCGCCTTTGTTTGGGTTCGGGGCAGCATTGACTTTGCTGGGAATCCTTTTTGTCGTTAAGCAGAAGCTTTAGGCGCCAAGAGAGGAGTGAGAACGTTATTCTTCTTCGGCGATTTTCTTCTTTTTGATAATCAACGTGTTTTCTTTGCCGCCTATAATCCTGAAGTGGTCCTTCAACTCTTTCCTGTGCAGGAACTTGCGCAACAATGCTCGCAGGTACAGTCTTGAGATTGCTTTTTCCTCACCCTTTACCGTTATCTCGTTTACTCCTGCGTCAACTTCCGCTTTGGTTTTTTCCTTCAGGAACTCTGTCAGGTCTTTGATTATGTCGCTGCCTTCGCTTTTGAGTTCTGATATGTTTATTTTTGCTTCCGTCATGGTTTTTCACCTTATTTTCGGACCATTATGACCCTTACTTGGTCGCATGCATCTTCACATGCGTCAGCAATCATTTCTATGGCTTCGAAAAGCTGGCTTATTAGGATTGCCGCTCCCGCCTTAGGCAGGTCTTCCTTGCCAAGTAGTGTTCGAGCCTTCTCATGGATGTCGTCAACCTTTTCTTCCTCTCGTTCCACTGCATCCGCTGCCTGAAGTGCCTCCTCAGGTTTCGTCATCATCTTGTTCACGCATTTTTGAAGCGAAGCCGCGCATTCTTTCACGTTCTGAACCATCACAATCGCTTCTTCTTTAAGTGGATCCGGCACATGCTGCATAGGGATGGCGCCGAGGACGCGTGTGGACTCGCGGCTCCAGTCTGCGACCATGTCTACTTTTTTGATCAAGTCCATCAGATCCTCTCTGTCTACTGGAGAAAGCTCGCCCTTTGATATTTCGTCCATGACTTTTCGTCGCAGAGCATCTGCTTCTTTTTCGCCGCTAGTTACTCTTTCGACAGATCTTTGCATTTCCTTTTCGTCGCCCTTTACTGCGGCCCTTATCGCCTTCTCTAAGTCTTCAACGATTCCAGTTGTCAGAGCAAGATGTCGCTGTATGGTGGCCAACGCTTTGGTCTCTCTTCTCTTCTCAAACCACTTTACCAACTCACTCAACAGCTATCTCCTCTTTGAGTCCAGTTTCAGGATAGGGGAACACATGGGCTTTTTCACGTTGGAAACTAACTGTGACTTTTTCGCCTATATTAAACCATTCTCCCATCAGCGAGGGCTTAGCAATCAAGATCGAGTCCTGGTTTTCAAGTCTGACTTCGTATCGAATGTTTGTTCCCTCAAAAACTACTCTTTCCACCGAACCCGAAATCGCGTTCTCTCCCCGCCTGGCTCCCTTTTCGATTGTGAACGTTTCAGGTCTTATGGCTAGAACCACTCTTTCGCCTCTTTTCAAGTCTCCATTAGTGGCGTGGACTTTTGTTCCGCCTCGGAGCTCTATTGACGTTTCTTTGCCGGTCATGATTGAAACGTATCCTTCCAAGAAGTTTGATTCCCCGATGAAGTTGGCGACGAACACGCTTTGCGGGTTCATGTAGAGCTCTTCAGGTGTTCCGACCTGCTGGACCTTTCCTTTTTTTATAACTGCTATTCTGTCCGAAATCGACATGGCCTCGGCTTGGTCATGGGTTACGTGTATCGCTGTCAACTCTAGGTCCTTCACCATTCTTCTTATGTCATATCTGAGCTCCTTTCTCACTTTCGCGTCCAACTGTCCCAAAGGCTCATCTAAAAGCAGCAGTTTGGCTCCGGCTGCTAGGGCCCTTGCAACTGCTGTTCTCTGCATCATTCCGCCGCTTAACTCGTTTGGAAAGGCATCCGACCGTTCGTGCAGTTTGACCATTTCAAGCACTTCATGCCCTATGATGCCTGCTTTTTTCATGTCGAACCCCTTGACCCTTGGACCATAAATGACATTGTCCCAAACGTTCATGTGAGGAAACAGGGCGAAAGTCTGAAAGACAAATCCGATGTCTCTGTCTTCAGGCGGAACGTTGTTGACAAATCGTTCGCCGATGTAAATCTCGCCTTTGTCGGGCTGGATTAACCCGGCGATAAGTCTAAGCAGCGTTGTTTTTCCGCATCCGCTCGGACCAAGCAGCGAGAAATATTCTTTTTCATGGATATGGAGGCTTACGTTGTCTAAGGCGACGATTTTGCCGAACTTTTTCGAAACGTTGACCACTCGGACATCTGGCACTGGTCAGACTTCCTCCATATTCCATGTCTGACTGTAAGATTTTATTGCATAGATTGTAAGCGGTATATTAACCATGCTAGTATCTTCCTTTTCCCTTCACGATAAGCCTCAATGCTAAGAGAATTATGAAGGAGAACACTATCAGGAAGCCACAGCCAAGACCGATTTCCAGCGGCGTGGCTGCCACTTTCTTCATGACCCATTCCACTATCACTACAGGCGCAGTTCGCAGGCTTGTTACTACCGCCACGGTTGCGCCAGTCTCGCTGACGCTTCTGGTGAAAACCATTATGGCGCCTGAAAGTATGGAGTATTTGGTCAGGGGCAGGACTATTGTTCTGAAGACGCCGAGAGGTTTTGCTCCAAGCGTTCTCGCAGCTTCCTCTAAGTCTGGGCTTATTCTCTCAACCGCCGCCGACATCGACCTCACGAAGTAGGGGTACGTTATTGCAAGATGCGCGAAAATCAGCACCACCATTTCAGGCATAAAGGCAAAGTTTGCCTTCCAGAAGATGGCAAGGGACACGCCTAAGGCTATAGAAGGAACAACAAGCGGAACGTTGACAAGCACATCTAACACTGCAGACGGAAGAACTCCGAGCTTCCTTCTTGCAACAATAATTGCCATTGGCAACCCTATTATAACGTTCAAGATAGTGACTACCGCCCCCAGAAAATATGAAAGAAGGAGGCTTTGCCAGTATTCTCCCCAGACACCTGCGCCGGAAAGCGACTTAGGCAATGTATCCGTGAAAATCGCTTGAAGTGCTGGAAGCGCAACGAAAAGCGACGGGATGAGCACAATGGCGAAGAAAATTAGAAGGGTGATGCTGTCTCTTGAAGACGCTGCCTTGGAATAGCTTAGTTTCCGCTCAAATGTCGGCCATATCTTTCTCACGGGCAACTTGAGCTTGGGTCCAAGGGCCCTAATCGTCAAGAAGATAGCAAGTGCGACTGCGATGAGTATGAAACTTGCGAAAACAATCGAGCCCTCATAGGTAGACCCAACGTAATCTTTTTTCATGTTTTGTATGAAAACAGGACCGTTTTCGAAGGCTCCTGCAACTATGAATGTGGCTCCAGTTTCTGAAATTGACCGCGAAAAGGCGAGTATGAAAGCTGCTATCAGCGAGGGTTTTATGATCGGAAAGGTCACCGTTCTCGACGCCGTGAACGGTGGCGCCCCCAAGGTTCTCGATGCATTCTCGTATTCCTTCTTGTAATCAAGCAGCGCTCCGACTATAACCCTCACCACGACTGGATAGGAAAATGTGAAGTGAAGCAGCACGACGAGAAGCCAGCCTTGTGAAACCAGCGAGTTGCCAAAAAGCGAAGACACGCCGCCCGGTTCGCTCCAAAAAAGAAGAAGCGAGTAGCCCAGCGCAGCCGTCGGCACAATGAACGGAATGTCCGACACGGTGTCTAAGACGTTCAGCCATTTTGACTTTCCACGCGTTATCAGCCAAGCCATTGGAACTCCTGTTGCAACGTCCAATGCTGACACGAACAAGGCTATCGTGAAGGAGTTTTCGACCGCGCTTAGAGCGCGTGACATAAGAGCAGGTTGGTTCAGAACCTGCTGCATCGTGTTCCATTTGATTATTATCCCAAGAATCGGCGGTAGCAATATCAACGCGAAGAACAGTATCACGGCAGTCAAGTAAACGCCATACTTGACGGCTTTTCTCGATGAAAGCCTGTCTAATGCTTCTAACATCTTAGTTTTAGGCAACTGCTCTTCCGCCCAGGTTCCGCTTCTGTAGACTCAACATGGTTCCTTTTTCATTCGTGTTCTGCGCTGATAAGTTTTCTGTAGAAGGAAATGTCAGTTCGCCCGTCGAGTCGCATCACTGCCTTCGCTCTATTGACTCTCGGTTTCATCATCCAGACAAAAAGGTGGACGAGACAAAACTTAAGGCTTTTGTAGCGCAGGAGGTTAAGCTAAGAGTCGAAGGTGAAATCATGGGCATTCTAGAAGCCATCAAGGGAAGAAGGAGCATCAGAGCATTCAAGGATCAGGAGGTCTCGGAGGAATGTGTTGAGAAGCTTATCGATGCTGCGCGGTGGGCACCTTCCGCGGGAAACATTCAACCGTGGGAATTCATAATTGTTCGGAAACCAGAAATCAAAAGAAAACTTGCAGAAGCAGCGTTGGGGCAATCCTTTATTGAGGAAGCCCCAGTTGTAATAGTGGTTTGTGCCGATGAAAATCGCTCTTCCCAAGGTTATGGTGTTCGCGGCAAAACGCTTTATTGTATACAGGACACAGCTGCTGCCATACAGAACGTTCATTTGGCTGCCTATGCGCTTGGGTTAGGCACTTGTTGGGTTGGCGCTTTTAGGGAGGAAGAGGCGAGAAAAACATTAAAAATTCCTCAAGGAGTAAGACCAGTAGCTGTAATTCCGGTGGGTTATCCAGCTGAAACTCCTCAGCAGCGAAGTAGAAGACCCATAAGTCAAATAGTCCAATACGAAACTTTTTAGGACTCGTATGGCCGAATGTAAAGAAAGATGTTAAATAATATATTCGTCATTCTACTACTTTGAAGGATGAGTTATGGGCAATTTAGAAGAGGGGTTAAGGTGGCTTGACCAAGCCGAAGCCGACTTGAAAACAGCCAAGGACTGCTTAAAAGATCAAAATTACTACGCGAGTGCCTTTTTCTCCCAGCAGTTGGCTGAGAAGGCTCTTAAGGGTTTTCTCTATTCAGGAGGTTATAGAGCTTTAATAACGCATTCTGTAACCGAGCTTGTGGAAGAGGCATCAAAGCATGAAGTGGTTTTCGGCAATTTAATAGATTATGGAAAAGAGCTTGACCGACATTATATAGGTTCTAGATACCCTAACTTTTATCCGAAGGGTCCTGCATATAAGTATTACACGAGGGAGATAGCTGAAAGATGCTTAAATTATGCAGAGTCAATATTGAAAGAAGTGGAGAAGTCTTTGAGAAGATAGAGAAGTATGTTAAAAAGCTTGTCAATGTGCTGAAACCTAACTTAATTATTCTTTTCGGGTCATTTGCGAGGGGAGACATTAATGAGGGTTCTGATGTTGATATTTTAGTTGTGGCGGATTTTAAAGAAGATTTTCTTGACAGAGTAAGAGTGCTGATTGACCTTAACACCTTTGGTATACCAGTTGAACCTATTGGTTATACGCGTGAAGAGTTTGAAGAGATGAAAAAGGCGAAAAATCCTTTTATCATGGAGATTTTGGAAAGTGGAAAGGTTATGTATAAGTCATAAGTTAAAATATTGTTGGTTTATTGGTTAGTGGTGCACAGATGAAGTATTCTTTAATTGCTGAGGCTTACGAGAAAATAGAAGCCACAACGAAAAGGCTGGAAATGACGGACCTGCTCGTAAACCTTCTCAAAAATACGCCTAAGGAAGTCATCGACAAGGTTGTTTACTTGACTCAGGGCAGAATATACCCTGATTTTGTGAGTGTTGAGATAGGCGTTGCTGAAAGGCTTGCAGTAAAAGCGCTTGCGAAAGCTTCTGGAAGAAGAGAAAGCGAAGTTGAAGAGGATTTGAAAAAGAGCGGCGACCTCGGCATAACCGCACAGAAATTCATAACATCAAAAAGGCAATTGACATTCGTTCACCAGCCGCTGACTGTTGAGAAAGTGTATGAAACCTTTGATAAGATGGCTCAAACCTCAGGGTCAGGTGCCGTTGACTTGAAACTCTCGCTTTTGGCTGGCCTCTTGTCGGCTGCTTCTCCGAAAGAAGCCAGATACGTCATAAGAACAGTCACTGGCAATCTCCGTCTCGGCATTGCTGACATGACGGTTCTGGATGCTTTAGCCATAGCCTACGGTGGCGGAAAAGAAGCTCGAGAACTTGTAGAGCGTGCGTACAATGTTTCCTCAGACCTCGGAAGAGTTGCGAAAGTTGTGGTTGAAAAGGGGCTGGAGGGAGTGGAGGAGTTCGAGGTCTTGGTCGGTGAACCGATACGACCTATGCTAGCAGAAAGGCTTCCGTCGCCAGAAGAAATCTTGGAGAAGCTGGGCGGCAAGTGTGCAGCCGAGTACAAGTATGACGGTGAACGTATTCAAGCTCACAAGAAAGGCGAAGACGTAACGCTTTTCTCCCGACGTCTAGAGAACATTTCGAACCAGTATCCAGACGCGGTAGAGCTTTTCAAGAAATACGTGAGGGCAAAGAACGCCATCATCGAAGGTGAATGCGTTGCTGTCAATCCTGACACTGGTGAAATGCGTCCGTTTCAGGAGCTTATGCACCAAAGGCGTAAGTATGAGATCAAGCAGGCGATCGAGGATTATCCTGTCTCCCTTTTCATGTTCGACGTGCTCTACGCTGACGGGCAGGATTTCACTTTGAAGCCATACCCTGTGAGACGAAAAACGCTTGAGAAGGTTGTTGAAAAAGCCGACCGAGTGAAAATAGCCACTTCAATAGTCACTGGAAATGCCGACGAGCTTGAGAAATTCTTCCTCAAAGCCATTGAAGACGGTTGCGAAGGTTTGGTCTGCAAGTCAGTAGCCAGAGATTCAGTGTATCAAGCAGGGGCCCGCGGCTGGCTCTGGATAAAATACAAGCGAGATTACAAGAGCGAGATGACAGACACTGTTGACTTGGTCATTGTGGGAGCGTTTCATGGTAGAGGGAAGCGCGCTGGAACCTACGGTGCCGTGCTTCTCGCAACGTACAATCGTGAAACCGACACCTTTGAGACGGTCACGAAATGTGGAACAGGCTTCAGCGATGAGGATTTGGCCAAGCTTCCCAAGATG
>PEWI01000065.1:15645-16603 GCA_002779555.1 Candidatus Bathyarchaeota archaeon CG07_land_8_20_14_0_80_47_9
ATTCAACGCTTGAGGCTGACGTTTGGTTTGAACCCGTCGTCGTTATCGAGATTCTGGGGGCGGAAATAACGTTAAGCCCGATACACGCATGTGCAGTGGGCTCGATACGAAAAGAAAGTGGACTTGCTATTCGTTTTCCGCGTTTTACGGGTAACTATAGACTTGACAAAGCAGCAGAAGACGCGACTACCAGTAGCGAAGTCGTGGAAATGTATCAAAAGCAGTTAAAGAAGATTAGTGAGAGTTAAAACCTTATACGGTCTCATTTTGTTTTTCCCGAATAACTCTTCTCACCATGGATGAATGGCTAAGCTATGGACCCCTTATTCTCCATCCTATGCTTATTCTTTCCGGCTTGAGTTTTTTCATGGTTTGTTCGAGTTCTTTCTTTACCCTCTTTAGGTATTTTTTCTGGGCGTATAATATCGTGCCTTCAGTTAATGCATCTAGAGCGGTCATTCTTCCATGATTTAACATTTCTTCAAATTCCCGTGTGGTGTACATGTGGGGTTCCACTGGGAAACCTTCGATTACTGTGAGAAATTGATCCCCTCTGTCCTTGAAATTTGGCGGCATGTTGTCTGAAACTACGAGTATGTCTATGTCGCTGCCTTTGTGCCAGTCTCCCCTTGCCGTGCTGCCATACAAAATGACTAATTTAGGTTTCAAATCGCCTTTTGTTTTTGTAACTAGCTTTTTCAGTTCTCTAATAACTTTTTCATGGAGTTTAGTGTTTTCTCCGCTGATTTGATGCATCTTTCCGCATCCTCCTTCGAATATAGCTCGTGAGCTGGGACAGAAACGCTTGGATGCAGGTTTGGGTATCTGGGAGGGGCATAGTGTTTATCCCGTAGGCGTGCATCCTCGCGTAAATGCTCAAATTTTGAGCTTGTTGTTCTTTCTAGATTTTCAAGAAGCTCGAGGATTGAGTGGCCTCTGGCCTCTACTCTATTTTAGT
>PEWI01000016.1 GCA_002779555.1 Candidatus Bathyarchaeota archaeon CG07_land_8_20_14_0_80_47_9
AGCAGAGAAGCTGGAGAAAACGGCTACTGCGAGTTGCACATGAAAGCCCATGAAAACGTAATTGGAAAGTACAAGGTTTGGCAAGAGGCAATGCGGATCCCTTGGAAAGAGTATTTAAGTGAGATTGTCAAGAATCCTTTAACAGGTGAATGGGCTCGGGAAGCGGCTGAGTCCATGATTAAGAGCGGAGAAAAACAAGATGGCACGAGCAACTAAGAAAAGAATCTCTTCACTGTCCTTCTCACTAAACAGGTTCTACGATAGAATTTCAACGGCAAAACCGTCAACCCTCATCGTTTCAACCCTTGCCATCGCCTTTGCCGTGTTCCTGTTCGGAGGAGGCCTATACGACCTAGTAGTGAAGCCTCAGCCCGCCGTTTACTACGGAGGAAGATTTATCTTCCTTTATCCGCAACTCTCAGAACAGTTCATATCCGACAGCATAGTTGCCACGATACTCTACTCTTTCGGCATCATCGGACTGATAGTCATGTACCAAAGCACAAGATACGCTTACAAACCGAGACAAGCATACATGATGTTCATAGTAGGGATCATCCTTCTGCTGATAGCCTACATATTCCTCGAAGCTACGATCCGACTCAAAGTGGGCGGATAGAATCCTACCACGGATTATTTTTTAAACCCAGCTTGTATGCAACAAAGTTTGTCAACAGATGAATTGGAGGAGTAATGACTAGGACAGCTGCAAAAAGCTGCCACCACCACGCGAACTGCAACGAAAGAGGAAGCGAAAAGACAATCGCACCTATTATGAAGTCGACTTGATCAACAACGGGCAGCATGTCTCCAGGACGGATACTAAGCCTTCTCTTCACAAAAGCTCCAGCCAAATCCCCAAACAGCGCTCCCAGAGACAGCAGCAAGCCAAACTCGAGGCGATACCCGAATGCGATACTCTCCACTAAACCCACAGCCGTTCCTACAGCCAGTCCGACGAGGAAGCCTCGAAAGGTCTTGTTCTTTCCGAATATTGGCTTTCCATCGAAGAAATTCCTGCCCAAATCAATCGGAAGACCGCCACCCACAATCACTGGCACGGCGTTCGCGCAATAGGCGGGGAATATGAACTTCAGTGCTTCAATGACCAACTGAGCAATCTCCATCCTTGCAAGCTCCATTAGTGCATCGGATACTCATGTATTCCTTTTTCTTCTATTTTTAAGTCACAGGTTACGGCCTGAAGTTTTCTCGGGTTCTTCTCCAGAACTGCCCTAACCATCTGCGGATTCTCAGCAGGATTCAGCGCGATCACCGTATCGGCCCAAAATTTCAAGACCCTCGTCGCCACGGGCTGCACACTAACTGGAACCCTGTTTAAGGCGCTGTGAACTTGACTTGTTGTCAAAACTGCGACTTTCTGCGTCCTAGCAACCTGCGCCAAAACCGCCAGCTGCCTGTTCAGCTCTCGATTCATTTCAAACGTTTTCGAGGCAGACTCGCCCACGCTAAGGCGGTAGAGGGACGTGACGGTGTCGAAGACCACGAGCCCGAAATTCTTAGTCATGTAGTCAGTAAGTCGATCAACGACTACTCCTTGTTCATGAAAGTCATTGGGCTTCATCAGAATTATCAACTCAGCAACTTCCTTGAACTTGTCAGAAGCAATCTGAGAGAGTCTTCGAACTGAAAACGTGTTGTCACAATCCACGAACAATGTCTTGTATCCTTGCCTTGCACAGTTCACGACGCACTGCATTGCCAAGGTAGTTTTTCCTGTTTCCGCCTCGCCATAGATGAGGCTCACGCTTCCAATCTGTATGCCGCCGCTTAGAATCTGGTCAATTCTGTCGCAGCCAGTTGGGATTTTCTGCAGCACAGCCATGCACATCAACAGATATAAACCGCGAAACTAATAATCTGTTTTGCGCCTAAACATCAACATGAATGGGAAACGTGCATGAAAGCGGAGATCGCTGTCGCAACCCTTTCGGGAAAAGCTTACTACATCATTGTCAACGAGTTGAGAAAGAGAGGGGTACCTTTCCTAAGCTTAACTCCAGCCGAGCCCATCCCTGCAGAGATCAAGGTAGTTATAACCACGCAGGAGGAGCGATGCTTGGTGAACCATGATAGGGTTTTGGTTTATCAGAATGAGGTGGAGCCTGAGGCGCTTGCAAGCGAAGCGTTGCAGATAGTTCAGGGCAAGGAGTATTTTGAAAAGATAGTCATAGGCATAGACCCCGGTGAAGTCCTCGGCGTGGCAGTTCTCGCAGATGGAAAAATCATTGAAACAGCCAACTGTTTCAGCGTTAAAGAGACAACAGACAAGGTGAAAAATATTCTGAAGAATCTTAAGAACGTGCCAACAGACTATGTTTCCGTGAAAATAGGCGATGGAGTCCCAGCGTGCAAAGAAAAACTCTTAAGAGGTCTGGATAAAGCATTACCTCCCAACGTAGTGTTGGAAAGCGTAAGCGAAGCCGGAACAAACCGCAACTTGAATGAAACGAAACACAGAAGAGGATTGAGAGATATCGTATCAGCAATAAGAATAGCTGGAAGAAACGGACACAAGTTCCAACGGAGAAAGACAAATGAACCGAACAGTTGAGAAAGGCAAGACTCTCATCGTTGACGGCCCAGCTTCTGTCACATTGACTTCGGGGAAGGCAGAGGTTTTTGGCGCCTTGTTGAGAAATGCAAGCAGGGTTGTCATACGTGAAGGAAAAAGGCTGCCATTTGCGGTGGAAGAAACAGCCGTGTTTGACATGTCGCTCGGGGAAAACGCAGCGGCAGAAGAGTCTGACGGAAGCACTGTTCCTGCTTCATGGGTGAAATCATATGAAGAGCTCACAAGTCTTCAAACCAAGCCGATTACAGCAATAGTGTTGGGCGCAGTTGATTCTGGCAAAACAAGCTTCTGCACCTACCTAATAAACAGACTACTTCACGAAAAGCGAAAAGTCGCAATCCTCGACGGAGACTTAGGCCAGTCTGACATCGGACCGCCGTGCACCCTTGCCTACGCCTTTGTGGCCAAGCCTGTTACGGACCTGTTCGACCTCAAAGAGAAAGATGCCTTCTTCATAGGCACCACCTCACCGAGCGGACACACAGACAAGGTAGTGGAAGGGCTGACTACACTCAAGAAGGAAATCCTTAGCAACGAGCCAGATGTTGTTCTTATAGACACAGACGGTTGGGTTGAAGGAGAAGACGCCGCCAACTACAAGATCCAGCTCACCGGAAAACTTGAACCCGACATAATTTTCTGGATCCAGCAAAAAGACGAGCTGACGCCCATTTTAAGCGCCTTTGGCGAATGCAAGAACGTCCTCGTTGATTCGCCCTCAACCATAGGACAGAGAAACAGAGAAAAGCGCAGGAACCTAAGAGAACTGGGGTACGTCAAGTATCTGAGAAATTCGAAAGTTCAGTCTCTTCCCCTGAATTGGCTGAAAATCGAAGGAGACGAACTTTTCGGCCTAGGCAAAATGCATGAAAACGTCAGGCAAGCGAGAAAAATCTATGAGCTCTTGGGGATGAAACCGCTTCATTTCGCCGAGTTGCCCGACAGAGTTTGCATTGTCATAGGCAGAAGGCGTTGGATTGAGCCGGAAAACATCAAAAAAGTTGAAGAATTCTCGAAGAAAAGAGTCATGTTGATTCGAAAGGGCAACGAGGAAGGACTGCTTATCGCCTTATACAATTCCAAGAGGCAGTTCCTGGGAATCGGTGTCCTGCAGGAAATCGACTTCACGAGAAAATACCTGAAAATCTCAACCCCGGTCGCTGATGACATTGCCATAGTCAACATGGGAAAAGTCAAGCTTGACAAGAACCTGAAAGAAGTTTCAGTTCTGACCGATGAAAACCACCCTTGACTTCGCAGAATTCAAGAACCATTTCTGAAGAAGACGGCAAGTTCCTCTGCAATAACTCCATCCTTATCTGGCAGGACCTTCAAGTTGTCACGTATCCACAACGGCAGAAAACGTTGACAGTAAATCGTTGAGAAACGGTGGTCAAGAAAAATCATGGCTGCCCTGTCCTCCAAAGTCCTTATTGCTCGCCCAGCAGCTTGAGAAGCTTTTTTCATGGCTGGAATAACGTAGCCGTATTCGCGCCCAAGCTCTGGAAAGCATTTCTCAAAGTAGCTGATTTGAGCCTTGACTTTCGGAGTCGGTTCGGCGTACGGCACGCCCACAATCACAACAGAGTTCATCTCGTCTCCTGGATAGTCCACACCTTCGGAGGACCGTCCGCCCTGAACCCCAAGGAACACAGCGCCGCCGCGACTGGCATATGCCTTGAAGTCTGCAACCATGCTCTCATTTTCTCTGGAGCTCATCCCTCTACGCTCATGGAGAAATGGCTTTTTCAGCGCCTTTTCTAGTCCACTGCTACATAAGGCCTGAAGAACCTCGAATGAAGCAGCGAAAATGCCTGTGTTGGCGGGAGTATTTTGAACAACCTCTTCTATTCGCGAAACAATCTTGCCGTACATCTCGGGCGTTCTTTTCTCCATCGCTGTTGTGACGCCGCAACTTACAAGCGGCAGAATATGCTCTTTGGGAAACGGCGACGGAACGACTCTTTTCACCGTGTCTTCAGGAAGCTTCGTTATCTGCGCGTATGCTTCTAGCGGCTGAAGTGTTCCTGACATGAGTATGCTTGAGTGGACTGATGAGAAGACCGGTGCCGTGATTTTCGAAGGGTCTAAAGCGACTATCTCCAGTTTTGCTGTCGGCAAACCCTTGCGGGATGTGTATTTACTTATCACGTTGACGTATGACTCGTCGCCGGTAGTTTCGACCCACCGGGACAGAAACTCGCCCATTGCGTGAATGTAAGACCTTGGATATTTTCCGTCTGCGAGCAATGTTCTCTTGATTAAGTAGCCAACCGCATTCAGATGCTGAAAGAATTTCTGAGGCTCGTCAACACCAGCTTTTTCGTGCACAAGCTCAAGCAGGAACTCGGGCGAAACTAAGGTCTCTTTCCCGATTTTCTCTGTTGCCCTTTCGACTTCGTTCCTAACAATGTCTGCGAAACCTGCGATGTCTTTATAGCGGAATTTCTCGGCCTCAATCTTCGCTTGTCCCAGCGTGAAGAGCGAAAGGTGACTGCTCGCGATTTCAACGGCCGTTTCAGGAAGGTTGTGCGCCTCGTCGACAATCAAGATGATGTTCTGCATCGGCGTGTCCAAACTCTTCAGAAAAACGTTGCGGATTTCAGGGTCGAATACGTAAAGATAACTTAGCGCAATAACCCTGACGTCGGCCAAGGAAGCCTTCACAAGCTCATAGGGGCAGAAGCCTTTTCTTCGACAGATCTTCTGGATCTCTGAAGCCTTACACGGGAAAAGGGCAATTCGATGCCTAAGATCAGAGTACTCCTCCTCCCTTTCCTCGATGCTGCGATAGTACGGGCACCTGTCCCTGGCTTTTAGCATCTCGCAGGCTTCCATGACCGATCGGGCATCCGATGCGTATCTTGTTACAAAGCTGTTTAGACACATTTCGTGGCGTCCGCGAATTGAAACCCCTGAAACTCGCAGCTTTCTAGAGACGGCTTTCAATTCTTCGATCACGCGGTCGTGCTGGCGATGCGTCCGTGCAACGTACAGTATTTTCAGATCATTTTCTTCAGCTTTCGGGAGGCAGGCGGACAGTGCAGCGATGGTTTTTCCCAGGCCGTTGCTTCCCTCAATCAGAGCAGAACGACCGTTTTTCACAGCCTCGAGAATTACTTCTATGAATTCGCCTTGAAAGGGCCGCACCTCAGCGTATGGAAAGTAGGTGGCGACTTCAGTCGTAAGCTCAATCATTCTTATCCCACAAATGCCTTGAGGGGCAAAGCATGTCTACAGGGCACTGCTTGCACAGCGGGTTTCTGGCTTTACAGCATTTTCTGCCCTGTGAAATGAGGAGCACATGAACGGCTAGATAGTCTTTTGGGTCATATAGTGATTGAAGCGACTTGCGCACAGTTTCGTAGTCTCCATTTGCAGGTGTCAATCCTAAGCGTTTTGAGGTGCGGTCGACGTGAGTGTCCACTGGGATCGTGGGTTTCTTTGCACTGAAAAGAAGGACAACATCTGCGGTTTTGGGGCCGACGCCGGGAAACTCCATCAGTGCTCTTCTTGCGTCTTCAAAGGGCATTGACAAGATGGATTCAAGGTTGCCGTGATGTTTCTCAAGGATTATTTTTGAGACCTGTTTTATTGTTTTTGCCTTGTTTCGGTAGAGGCCAGCCGGTTTCAAGCAGCTTTCAATTTGATTTGTTTTGGCGTTCGCTAGTGCTTCGGGGGTTATTTTGAAGTGTTTCGAAAGGTTTTCGAAGGCTTTGGCGGTGTTTCTGTCAGCGGTGTTTTGTGAGATTATTGTGACGATCAGCGTTTTGAAGGGGTCTCGTTTTGAGTTTGTCCATTTCGGCATTGTGAAGGTTTTTCGCAGTGTTTCCAAGATCTTTTCTGCTCGCCTCTCAGTCATTTGCTGCTTCGCCTTTTGAAAATGATAAATAGTGAGTGTATGAAGCTATTAATAAACGGTGGAGACGCTGACAATGGAACGGGCAAGAGTTGTGAAGGATGAGATAGTTGAGCTGAACAAGCATTTTTTGGCAGTGTACGTGGAAGCGAAGAATTCATGTTTGGTGTTGCTGAGCGAAAGTGAAGACAAACTTGGGACGCTGGCGATTGCTGTTCCGAAACCGAAAGACTTGCTTGCACCACCGTCGTCTTCAGTTCTGCTAGGTGACAGAAACGCAATCTCAGCACGCATGTTTGCTGAGTATATTGCCGCGAAAAAGGGGAAGATTGCGTTGGTTTCCATCTTCCTAGAGACGATGGACGAGTTGCATGCGCAGTCGATTTTCAAGAGGTTGATTGAGAAGGTAACGGTTTCTGAGACTGAGAAAGAGGGAGTCACGGCATGAGTCTCAGAGATTTTCTGAGGCAGATGGAGAAGGAAAAGGAAGTGCAACATGTCAAGGATGCGCTTTCCACAAGTTTCGAGATTCCGTTTGTCATGAAAAAGTTCGATAAGGAAGGCCCAGTTCTTCTTTTCGAAAAAGTGAAGGGCCATGACACGAAGGTTGTTGCAAACGTCTGTGGAACACGCAGGCGGATTTGTGCTGGATTGGGTGTCGACCAAGAAGGGCTTTATCAGAGGTTTACTGAGGCTTGGGGGTCGCCGAAAAAACCAAAGACTGTCGGTGATGGTCCAGTAAAGGAGGTTGTTGAGAAAGCTGATCTTTCGAGGTTTCCTTTTCTGACGCATTTCGAGAAAGATGCAGCTCCGTACATTACCTCGGCTGTTGTGTACGCGAAGAGTGTTGATGGCAAGGTTGAGAACGTTTCGGTGCATCGGCTGGAAGTCTTGGACAAGAATCATTTGGCGATTCGTTTGGTTCCGCGGCATCTTTTCAAGCTTTGGCGGATGGCAAAAGAGGCGGGTAAAGACTTGGACGTGTCAATGTCTATTGGTGTTCATCCGGCGGTGCTGCTGGCTGCTTCTTCTCCTCTTCCTTTCGGCGTGTGCGAGTTTGATGTAGCGAACACCTTGATGAGAAATGATCTTCGGGTGGTTGAGTGCGAACATGTGAACGCCTGTGCTCCAGTGGAGGCCGAGTTGGTGTTGGAGGGCAGAATTTCTGCGTCGAAGGAGGTTGTTGAGGGGCCGTTTGTAGATATCACTGGGACGTATGATGTTCAGAGGCGGCAGCCTGTTGTGGATGTTGTGGGGGTTATGCGTCGCAGGGATTATGTTTATGAGGGGCTTTTGCCGTCTGGGGCTGAGCATAGGCTTTTGATGGGTTTGCCTCATGAAGTGTTGATTTGGGAGAGCGCCTCGAAGGTTGTGCCGAAAGTGTGTGCTGTTAATCTTTCAGTCGGTGGCAGCGGGTGGCTTCACGCGGTGATTTCGGTTGAGAAGCAGGTTGACGGCGATGGGAAGAATGTCTTGTTGGCGGCGTTTGCGGCGCACCCGAGTTTGAAGCATGCAGTGGTTGTGGATTCTGACATTGACGTGTTTGATCCTTGCGATGTGGAGTGGGCTATTGCGACGCGTTTTCAGGCAGGTGAGGATTTGGTTGTCGTTAAGAGTGTTCGCGGTTCGACTTTGGACTCCTCTGCTGATCAGGAGACGGGCTTGACGACGAAGATGGGTGTTGATGCGACTAGACCGTTTACTAAGCCTAAGGAGAAGTTTGAACGTGCAAAGATTCCCGGTGACAAACGTGTTGAGGCGGTTGTTCGTCGGTTGTGTGGTTTGTGAAGGGAAAATTCTGCATGTCAGTTTATATATACGAGGTTTGATGAATTAGGGAATTGGTGGTTTATTGTCACGTAAGAAAGAGGATAAGCAGAGTGACATGTCGCTGAAAGTTAGGGATGTGATGGTGAAGGAAGTCATTACGATTGATGAGGAGTCCACGGTTAAAGAGGCTGCTGAGGTAATGAATAAGTTTGAGATCGGCTGTTTGATTTCTGTCAGGAAGGGGAAAGCCATGGGGATAATAACTGAGAGGGATCTTTTGAAGAGGGTTGTCGCTGATGAGAAGGATGCAGCCAAAACCATGGTGAAGGATGTTATGACGAGTCCGTTGGTTGTTGCTGAACCCAGCATGGATTTGGGGGAGGCTGTGAAGTTAATGTTCAAGATGAAGATCAAGAAACTGCCTGTTGTTGATGATAAAAGGCTTGTGGGTTTGGTGAGTTTGACGGACATTGCGCGTTTCCAGCCTCAGGTGATTGCGATTTTGAAGCAGCTTGCGGCGAGGCAGGCAGCGCCGAAAAGCATGAAGAAAGTCATAGACTACTACGTTGTCTAGCCATTTCGCCTTTTCTTTTTCGTTTCTGCCTTTGAAGAAGTTTAAATGGTCAAGTTTGACTCTATCAGTGTTTGATGAAGACGTTAGTGTTGAAGGTTGATCCGCAAGAGCCTGACATTGAGAAGGTTCGTCTGTCAGCAGATTTCATCAAGAAGGGCGGTTTAGTGGCTTTTCCAACTGAGACTGTCTACGGCTTGGGAGCGGACGCTTTGAATGGTGAGGCGGTCTTGAGCCTTTTCAGAGTGAAGAGGCGTCCGCTTGACAACCCGCCGATAGTGCACATCTGCGACGTGAAGGATGTTTATAGGTTGGCTGAGATGGTTCCGTTTCGGGCTAAGGCGCTTATGGAGAGATTTTGGCCTGGTCCGCTAACGCTGATTTTCAAGCGGTCTGAGGTTGTGCCTGATGTGACTGTGGCGGGTTTGGATACGATTGCAGTCAGAATGCCTAGGCATAATGTTGCTTTGGCTCTGATCAGGGAGAGCGGTTGCCCGATTGCAGCGCCAAGCGCGAATCTTGCTGGCAAGCCCAGCCCGACGTCGGCTGAGCATGTTTTGGATGATTTGGGTGGGCGGATTGACGCGATTTTGGATGCGGGTCCGACGGTTGTTGGTGTGGAGTCTACGGTTCTGGATTTGACGGTTGATCCGCCGCAGGTCTTGCGTCCTGGTGGGACGCCGTTTGAGGTGTTGCGGGAGGCTCTTGGTGGGGTGGAGCTTAATCCTGCTGTAACTGCGGAGAAGGCTTTGTGGATGGAGAAGGTTCGTTCGCCTGGGGTGAAGTATAAGCATTACGCGCCTGATGCCGAGGTGGTTGTGGTTGAGGGTGAGGTTAATGCGGTTGTGGCTAAAGCGAGCGAGTTGGTTAAGTTTTACAGAGAGGAGGGAAGGAAGGTGGGTGTTTTGGCTACGGATGAGACTGCTACTTGCTATGGTGGTTGTGTTGTGAAGTCTCTTGGGAGCAGGAGGGATTTGGCGGTTGTTGCGCGGAACTTGTTCAGGCTTTTGAGGGAGTTTGACTTAGAAGGCGTGGACGTGATTGTTGCTGAAGGCGTGCCTGCTGAGGGATTGGGTTTGGCTGTTATGAACAGGCTTCGGAAAGCTTCTGGGTACCACATCGTTAAGGCAAGATAGCTCCCAGAATTGAAAATGTTACCAGAGAACGCGTCTTTGAGATGGGCAAAAGGTTTTGTGTGGTTTGCTGTTAGATTTGATGGTGGTGAATGGTTTGAAGGTGAATTGGCTGATTGTGGCTATCGTGGTGGTTGTTGGGTTGTTTGTGGGCTTCGGAAGCGGGCTTGTTGAGAACAATCCTGACTCGGTGGGCATTCCGGGCAGGAAGTATTATGGGTTTCCGTTTGCTTGGAGGATGGTTGACACGGAGAGCGGTCAGAAGTATTCGTATCCT
>PEWI01000019.1:0-450 GCA_002779555.1 Candidatus Bathyarchaeota archaeon CG07_land_8_20_14_0_80_47_9
TGTTACTCTCAAAAAGAGGGTATCCCGTCGTTTTTTTAGCCGCGAAGAACGTTGAAGGCTCGTGTTGTTACCACATAACATTGTCTCTGCCATCACTTCTAAAAAATATTTTTTCTCCACAGCCCTCCATCATGAGGCAACATAAAATCATGCTAGAGGTCAATGTAGGCGTGTGATCGAAAAGCAGACGGGTAAGAAGAAGGGCTAAGCTAAGTATGAGACACTGGAATCTGAAGCGCGCGCTCTGTTATTTACACTTTTGGAATATTCTAGAAACTGTGTTACCAGACACATTAAGGGAACAAACGGGATCATCATTCTTACCTTACGTGGAAGTCACGGAAATAATGGAGCCAAGAACAGAATCGGGTTCATGGAAAAAGCCCAAGTAGAGGGAATTGAAAGTTCAGTGACCTCAAGAACCTGCATTCCAACCGGAACGCACCAAAG
>PEWI01000019.1:500-2402 GCA_002779555.1 Candidatus Bathyarchaeota archaeon CG07_land_8_20_14_0_80_47_9
GCTTACGCGGGAGACATCTTTCAAAGTGGTGTGATGGTTATTAAGTTCTATGATTCACGGTTGGATTTTTCCGCTGATCGAACCCCACCGACTGTTACGAGAATTTTGTCCCCCTTAGCGAAGGTAGAGATGTCATAGTCGTTCACGTTCAATAGGTAGAAATGATAGACGTTTTCAGGTAGCTCCACAATGGTTGTCTTCTCCACTCTTCTTAACTGAACCTTGGCTTCCAGAAGGGAGCTTTCCTGCCACCTTCTCTCGCGATCAGCTGATATGCCAAGAGTCAATCTATCTAGGGCATAGAGGAACGCATGATCACTCCAACAGTCACTACTCACGAGCTCAGTAGGAATGGTGATAGTGCGTTCAAATGGCGTTGGTAGATCAACGGCAGGTTGCTGACTATGCTTTTCTTGAGTCCTCGTTGGAACAATAAGCTTCAAAGACCTGCCACCTAAGAAGGCACGCTTATAGGAAATCAAACCATTCTTTGACAGCCTCTCGACGCTCTTCTGGACACGGCCAATAGACCAGTCCATTTCCTGAGCAATCTGATACAAAGACAAGGCGCCAGGTCTTTCACGTATAAAGACGAGCAAAGCTTCATCAGTCTGTTCTGCCTGCTTCTTTCGCGTTTCCTTGACAGTCTCTTGGAGATTCACATACTCACCATTCAGATAATATTATCTCACCAGCACTTAAAGTTTGCTTCTCCCACGAGACGCCATGACATGAACCCTGTAAACGTAATACCTCCATCGTTGATCATGAACCCAAATAAGAACCGCAACATATCCGCCACCCTTGCGCCTCCTAACTTCAATAATGAAATGATCAGCATCCAGCCAAGTCATCTCATCCTCAGTGGCATTCAGAACAACCGAAATCAGAAGCTCTTCAGAAAGAATATCCTTATGCTTCGGAATCGCCTTCCTAGCAACGAGAGGGTCAATGCCCACGCCCTTGACAAACCTCTCAAACCCAGACAAGAATAACCCTCTTGATTTCCCCTAAACGACCGGTGATAATATAAATCTTCCAAAACATAAACAGTTCAAAGAGACTTGTCACCCGGTAACCTAGACACTAGATCAATACGCTCGGCGAAACAAAAAATGGGGATTCTTGCGGGAGACATCTCCACCTTGAATGTAAGTACCTCACCCCGGCCACTTTTGGGCTGTTTCCGCTACTAACAGCAAATCTGTAATGGTTTTGTTTACGCTTGCGCAACAGTTTTCCGCCATCGTTGCACTCTCCGGTAACGTATTCAAAGCCCACTTCAACTAACCCACCGAGAGTGTTGTTTAGCTTGGAGAAAACAGACCTTAGAAGTCCCATATCGGGAGATATCGCCGGTCTTATTGGATGCTAGATAATTCCCTAAGAAACCATGTCTGGAAAACCATTATTAAGCTGGTTTCACAAATCGCTACGGTGGTTTACATGTCTGTGACTTTACGTGATGCCCAGCATCTTTGTTGGAAGAATTTTAAGAAAATCAATGAGAAACTTGACCCTGAGCGGGGTAAGACATGGACACCTTTTGTCATGGTTACTGATTTGCTTGAAGAGGCTGGAGAGGTGGCTGCGGTGGTTAAAGGGTTAGAAGGGTTTAAGCCACCTGAAAAACCCAAAACAAAGGAGATGCTGGCCACGGAACTCTCAGACCTGCTTTACATAATCTTTGTTTTAGCAGAGCATTACGGCATAGAACTGGAAGAGTCGTTTCTCCAAACCGTAAACGACTACGTTATCTCCAGACTTCATTAAATGAGAGTCTATGCAGTAGGTTAATTCTCCCCGCGCGCGCGGGCGAATTCAATAATTGTTTTGGTTAATGTTCTGAGGGGCTTTTTGTTTTCTTCTTTGTTTTTCTTTTGGGTTGGAATGAGGGCTACC
>PEWI01000101.1 GCA_002779555.1 Candidatus Bathyarchaeota archaeon CG07_land_8_20_14_0_80_47_9
GAAGGACTAGAAAAAACCTACAAATGGACAGAAACCAAAGTAAAAGAAGACACAAAAACCAAAAACTGAACCGCATATTTGGCTCCAAATAGAGGGGCCTAGAACAGTTGCACGCACGCAAGCCCTCACCCTATGCACACTGTACATCAGCAAAAACAAAACAAAAACCATATACAAACGATACACCAAGAAAAGAAGCTGTCAGACTCGTCGAATTACACCATGAGAACTTGATATACTAAATAATTAAAACAGCATCTTCAACAAACGCTTGGTTGTCTTTCCGAAATATTTATTTATCAGATAAGTCTTTATCTCTGATGATGACCTATGTCGGAAACAGAAGAGCTCAAAGTTGGGAAACGAGGCGAAATCTATACCACGCAGAAAATAAGGACGAAAATAGGTCTTGCTGCAGGCGGAAAAGCCATAGCCACAGTGGAGGAAAAAAGGCTAATTGTTCAACCTAAACCAACAGCGCTAACTCTTCTAGAAAAGCCTAGAATGAACCCTGAACCCCTAAGCCCCGAGGAATTGTCGCAGCTCAGAAAGGAGCTCGCCAAAGAAATTGAAACTAGGTAACAGCTCAGGGGCTTTCCTAGACACCACCTTTATCTTACCATTCTTCCAAATAGACATAAATGTCGAAGCCTTCAACCTAACCAAATTCAAGGAATTCTTAACAAAACTTCCCCAAGCCCACTTCAGCGAACTCTCCATATTCGAAGCAAAAGCAAAGCTACAAAGACTCTCAAGAAAAAACACTACTTATGTGCAAGCCCTAAAAGCCTTTGGAACCAACCTAGCCACACTTAGAGAAGACGAAAAATTCATCTTTCACCCTTACACGGCTCAAGACGACAAAAATTTCAACCTAATTTACTCCAAAAATCTCGGACTCGACAGTTTTGACATGATCATAGTAGCTCAGGCCCTAAACAGGGACACGTTAATCACCGAGGATAAAGAAATTCTCAGCGCCAGAAAACAAACCGAGTTTATTAAGGACCCAACACTTGGAAAGATTAAGATTATACAATGGAAAGAACTAGGAACATAAGCCAAGCATTGAACTACAGCTACAGGATCTAATTGAAGAATCATGCAGACGCAAGATTTCTAATTATCACCTCTCCCAAAGCCAGAAAGACTATCCAAAAATTACCTGAACACTATAGGCGCAGAATCATTGAACTTCTCCTAATTATCCGTGAAAACCCAGTTCCAGCCGAATACTACGACATCAAAAAGCTTAAAGGATACGCAGATACCTGTAGAGCAAGAATCGGCGATGTCCGAATAATCTAAAATTTTGTGGAACCTAAAAAGAGTTCATGTGTTATTGACTCGAACCAAGAGAAAGTGCCTACTCTTAAAAAAAGTCTCCTACCTTCAACCCCCAAAAACCTAGAGCGGGCAGGTCTCGGAGGTATAGGCATATCCTAATATTACTCACACAAGAAGTTGTTGTTACTAGAGGCGCTCAACCAACAACTTCCGCAGACACAAACCAGAATGAGAAGCCCTAAAGGCGAACAATTCCAAATAGTCCCATGACCTATATAAAGTGGAGACTTATCGACGACCATCAAACACTATCGCCACAATAAACTTCGCAAGAATCCCCGTTGAGAATAGTTCAGAATAGTAATCCTCATAAGTAACCAAAGATACCGTATAAGATAGGTGACCAAAATGGGTGAACAAGCAAAGGTGCTCCAGAAAGGCAAAATCACCATTCCAACCGATATCAGACAAAAGCTGGGAATCAGTGAAGGTGACTACGTAAAACTAGAAATAATAGGCAATAAATTAATGCTCTTCCCCCCAAACACCGTTCCCAACCCAACAGAACTCCTTTCAGGACTAGCGGAAGGAGTCCAAGTCAAAGAACCAGTGAAACAAGAGTTGAAAAAGGCAACCGCTGCAAGAATGAAAAGGAAAGCCTCGAGGAGCATGTAATGAGATTCGTTGACGCCAACGTCTTCATCTACGTTCTAGTGAAATCCCCTAAAAAAGACTACGAAATCTCAAAAAGAATTCTCAAAAGAATCGAAAACGGCGAAGAAACCGCCACAAGCTTAGCCGTCATCCAAGAAGTCGTCGACTGGTTGGAATACAACAACCGAAAAAAAGAGGTCAGAAGCTTCCTCACAGCGGTCAACTCCTACCTAACCATGAACAAACTCAACATCACATGGGGTGACTTACTCACCGCTCTGGACGATGTGGATGAACACAAGATAGACTTTGTTGATGCATTAACACTACAAACAATGAAAAAGAACAAAATAAACGAAATATACTCAAACGACAAGGACTTCGACAGAGTGAAATGGATAGAAAGAATTTGGGAATAA
>PEWI01000105.1 GCA_002779555.1 Candidatus Bathyarchaeota archaeon CG07_land_8_20_14_0_80_47_9
ATAACCCATCGCTTTGATCTGCGCAATCTTGCGTTGAAACTCAGGGTATTCCATGCGTTCTGTTCGCTAGGACGAACTATAATTGCTTTGCTTGAACCCTGCGCGTTCTCTTTGGATAGGTTTTGTTGCCGCAAGAATTGTGAGCAGTGCGCTTCTCCCAGCATTTTCGAAAGTTTCTCCAATATTCAGCACTTTGGATTTGAAAGTTCCCGAGAAAGGAATTGCCTATGATGAAAAGTACGTTCTGAAATTATATTTGAAGAATCGCCTGTCTATCAAAAGCATCAAGTACGGATCTTGGAGAGAGATAAGCGCGCTGAGTTCATAAGAGCATGCCTGGACCGGGATAAACAGCGGGTGACCCGCAGAAACGATCGTAAATGTCTATGGGTTCAAGCGGGCCGTTCCCAGAAAAGGTAAGCCTTCGTCTGCAACAAGAAACCGCAGACCTTTATTGATCGTGCAAATCTTTTAAATTAGTGAAACTTATTTGTTCTTTGAGAGATGGAGAGTTGCTTTATGGTTCAAGGGAAGAAAGTTTTTGATATCCGTGAGGCTTGCTGCTTGGAGACTGCTGGTTTAGGGAGGAGGTTGAACGAACTTTCTTTGGGCGAGGTTCTTGATGTGGTCATGGATAGAACTATGAAGGAAACGGCTCAGAAAATAGCGGGCCAGGAGAATTGCGAGATCTCAGATGTGGTTGACGAAGGGAATATTACACGCTTAAAGTTCAGGAGAAAAGAGGAAGAAGCATCCGAGAGAAAAATGGAGAACTGCATGGTTTGTGGTAGTCCACTTGAATATGTCACAAAAGCTGTAGAGGTCGTTTGTAATTACTGTAATAAGAGGGAAACGGCTTACGTTTACTGTCCGAAGGGACATTATGTTTGTGAAGTTTGTCATGGCAAAGGAGCCTTCGAAGCAATCAAGGGAATCGCCCTATCCACCGACCTGAAGGATCCGTTGGCCATTGCAGAGATCATGATGACTCATCCGAGCATTCCAATGCTGGGCTGCGAACACTCTTACCTAACAGCAGCCGCATTCATGGCTGCCCTGAAAAACCATGGAAAATTAGGCATATCGAATGAACAAATATTAGAGGCAATGGACAGGGCGAGGAAGATTTCTATATCAGGATTCTGCGCCTTAGCCGGAACATGCGGCATTGCCAGCGGCTTGGCAGCTGCCTTCGGCATCATAATGGGTGCTGAGTGCTCAAAGGACAAAGAAACATCAATCACGCTTCACGTAATGGCTGCCGCAACGGAGGCAATCGCAAACGAGGCTGGCCCCTGCTGTTGCAAAAGCTTCACCCGAACAGCCCTTGGAGTGGGCTACAACCTAGCGAAACTACACTTGGGCGTAAACTTACCGATACACTACGAGAAAATCTCTTGCAACTATGTTAAAAGCCACCCTCACGGTTGCAGAGCTTCAAGATGCAAATACTTTCCCAGAAAAACATGTTAAGCCAACTATGCAAACATCTCCAACACAGAAACTTCCCTTCCAGAACACGAAAGCTTTTGTCTGCATTAAGAAGCCGCAAACTTTGATTAGATGTGCAAGCCTTTCAAGGTTGGCTTTCTGTAAAGTCAACTTCCTAACGTTACACTTTTTTATTGTTGACGGAGGCATAATAGAGTGCCGGTGATGTTACGAGGCTTTCTCCTGACATAAGGGGAGCCTTCGGCAAGCTTGTTAAGAAAGGTTTAGCAGTCACCGGCATCGCGGGACTCTTCGGCACCACAAGGCAAACAGTCCACCGATGGCTAAGAAGAGGCAAGCATCCTGGAAAAGAAACCTTCAAAGACAAGCCCATGCAGCCTAAAGAAAGCAAAGTCACAGTGGAAGTTGAGCTATCCATCCTCAAACTGAGAACCACTTTCAAATGGGGAACCGCACGCATACAATAAGGCCTCTACTGCCTGCCAGACTTTATGACGGAAACAGTACATTGCGTTCAAGGAATAAAGCTGTCAAGAGAAACCATAAACAATGTTCTTGCAAGGAATAATCAAAACGGGTATCAGCATGAGTTTAAGCGCTGGAAGTTCTTCAGGGCAAAGGCGCCTGATGAGCTTTGGCAAATCGACTTCAAGGGACCCTTCACAGTACAGGGCAAGAAATACTGGTTTCTGGTCTGCATCGACGACTACAGCAGGTTTATCGTTTCAGCGGAGCAGTTTGAGCATGAACTAACGACGGCTGAGGTAACAGCAGTTTTGGAAAAGCAGCAGAGGCTTCCGAAGGCTATTTTGTCTGATCATGGATCGCAGTTTAAGGAACAGTGGAAACAATGGTGTAGCGGGTATTATGTTGAAGCGCATTTTGCTCATCCTTCTTATCCGCAGGACAAGGGCA
>PEWI01000203.1 GCA_002779555.1 Candidatus Bathyarchaeota archaeon CG07_land_8_20_14_0_80_47_9
TTTATCGGAATCACCTTATACTCCCACTTAACCAATTCAAACATCACCTTAAACATAGGTACTATTCAAGCTGGAAAGTAAAAGGGTTTGCTCGCAAAACAATCTCGACTCGTCATTCATTCCCAAACTAGACTGCCTTTTAATTTACGACATCGGTTGGTGTGCTGCAACAGCCTTGAGTGCCATCGAACATTTTTCCACAACGTTTAAATTTTTCCGAAACTATTGATTTTGTGGTGAAGAGTGTTGTCTTTGGTGAAAGTTGATTCTCAAAGGAGAATATATATTCCTAAAGGGATAGCGTTCAAGGCAGCAAAGGCTATTATTGTGCCTTATGGCGGGTCGTTTTTGCTGATTCCTGTTCCAGAGAAGGTTGTTGAGATCGATGTCAAGGCTTCGGTGCATGAGCTGAAGCGGAAGGCTGAGGAGAGGGCCAGAGAAGAGGTTGCGTCGAGAGTGGAGAAACATATGCGGGGTTAGGGTGAAGGGGTTTGCTTCTGGAGTCTGATGTTTTTATTGCCTACATGAAAAAGGGAGATTGGCTAAAGAAGGCAGCTACTGCGATTATTGATGCGGTTGAGAAGGATCAATTAGGGCCTGTTCAGGCTTCAACAGAGGTTTTTCATGAGCTTTACTATGTTTTTTCCGATTATGCACCTCTTCAAACGATCGCTGTAAACGAGGCGAGGATAGCCACGATTAAGAACTTGACTTATGTTGCACCAGATTACGCCACGTATCTTGCGGCTTTGAGCATCATGGACACCTATGGGATAACTTCTGTCTTCGATGCAATATACGCTGCAACAGCCTTGAGCAACAGCGTGCCAGATCACACTATAATTTCAACGGATAAGAAGTATGAGTGTGTCAAAGGGTTGAAACGAATCGACCCACGAAAACTCAAAATCTAGAAGATCGGACTCTTGTTCTGTGCAGAGACTAGCCCTCTCTATATATAGATTCAACTCGATGTTGAGATGATCTTGAGGTTTTTTTATGGATAGGAATGCGATCTTCTTTGCGGTGCATTCGACGAAGTTCTTATCGTGAGCTTCGAAGGTGGGTGCAGCACGTGGCTATGGAAGTGGAAAAGAACACTTCTGAGAAGACTAGCTCCCAGAAGATGCTTAAGGTTAGGCCAAGCTTGGCCTGCGCATCTCCCGAGAAGCAACACATAGACAGAGTGGAGCAATATGCAAGAATAGAACCTGCGTTATTCCCAAGCCCAGCTCTTGTTGTGTCCTTTTCAAAATCTTTCAGACGCCCCAATCGAAGAAGAAGACGAGTGATTCAGCTTTTCAGCGAATTTTGGAAAATCCCGAAGACAAGTTCGCCTTTTCCCTCTAGAAACTTCTTATGGGAACTTGGGGCTATCTCTCTATAACCACTACGCATAAGGATACAGTACTCTTTCAAAACACAGGCAAGATTATGAGCGATTATTCTCTTGACACACTCCACGTTTCCTGTATCACAATGATTTGTCCATTCCCTTGCAGCCAAAAGACCATTGTCTGTGAAAGGATCGCTGAAGTCAGGTATCCCGAACTCCCTTCTCAGGCGTCCCTTGTTTTGATATTCACATTGTTGAAGCTCCCGGTCGAAAGGAATATCTCTGGACAGCAAACTGCTTAGAAGAGCCATATCACATCCTGCATTGAAAGCATAGTAAGGGCGACTAACCTTTTTCAATCTTTCATCCACCGATTGGCTGAAGAGCTCAGCCGGGGCACTACGAGTCCTAGCGATGATCTGCACTTCGTCCTTGTCCAGAATGCTACAGCAGACCGCCGTATGATTCCTATATCTTGCCGCTCCACATTGGTCATCCAAGAAGTTTTGTTCGTCAGTTTCCAAGTCAATCACTGCGCCCTCAAACGGATTATGTGTGACCCCATACGTATACAAAGTCTCTCTTAGAGGTAACTTAATCGCCAGAAGAGTCGAATCCGTCCGAACTTGCCTTAATGTCTCTTCTATCCACAGATTCCCCATAGATTTCCTATTGGGTCTTTCTGAAATATATCAATTCGCCTGTGGATCGTAGCAAACATGAGTATATGATAGGTCAAAGAAACAACTGCATCAAAATGGCCTAGGCTTCGGCTTTCTGATCTTTTTCGTGTTTCCGAGTGTTTGTGGACAGTTAATTTTAAACGCTACAGCACTAAAGATTAGTGCACTACTTAAAAGGTGAATCTTGAATGGTGAAAGTTGACGGAACCGAAGTCAAAGAAGGATTATACTACACTAAAGAGTTTGAATGGGCAAAAA
>PEWI01000198.1 GCA_002779555.1 Candidatus Bathyarchaeota archaeon CG07_land_8_20_14_0_80_47_9
GCAATAACAGCCGTATATGCCTCTACATACCAAGCCTACGCAGGGGACAATGTAGGAATAACAGTCGAAGCGGCAAACCTCGGAGACTTTGATGAAACAACCAACGTAACAGCGTATGCCAACATGTCGAAGATAGACACCAGAAACTCCTTGCATCTGGGAGCTCATTCAAACACAACGTTGAGCTTCACCTGGAACACTTCAAACATGAATCCAGGAAACTACACCATCTGGGCATTCGCAGATTACGTTCCGGGAGAAACAAACCTAGATGATAACCTGTTCATAGATGGCATAGTAACACTACAAGCTCCACCGGTACATTGCATCCACGACGTAGCTGTCATCTCGGTACAACCGCAAAGCCAAAGCATCTTCATCGGACAAGAACTAACAGTCTTTGTAACAGTGAAGAACAAGGGAAACTCGACAGAAAGCTTCAACGTCACACTATACTACGATTCAAACCCCCTCCAGAAAATCACCGTCTACTCGCTACCACCAACAAACGAGCAAACCCTAACATTCCAATGGGACACAAGCAACATTGAACCAGGAACCTACACCATAAGCGCATACGCAGAACCAGTACTAGAAGAAACAAACCTGGCAAACAACTGGTTTGAAGATGGAACAGTCGAGGTGAAAAAGCCCCAGCCATCGATCACTCGTGACGTTGCAGTCGTTTTTCTGTCAGCGAATCCGATAGAAGTTGAAGCTGGAGAAAATGCAACGATTATGGTAACAGTCGTGAACCTCGGAAGTATGCCTGAAAGCTTTAACACAACGGTATACTACAACTCCAACGTCATACAGGTCATTCCTTTGGCGTCTCTAATACCCTACGTCCCCGAAACGATGACAATAGGATGGAACACAAAAAACGTCAAACCGGGCGTTTACACGATAAGCGCCAACGCCACAATCCTTGAAGGCGAAACAAACACAGCTAACAACAGCCTCAAAGACGGAAACGTAACCATAAAACCGCCTCTAGAAATACCGTATTGGGCGCTGCTCATACCATTCCTAATAGGACTCGCAATACTCGCATTGCTCCTACTACTGCTTCGCCGTCGAAAGAAAAAGAAGAAACAAGAAAAACCTGTCACCACGTCACGTTATATCATCCTGTCACACCCACACATATGACAGCGTAACAGCAAGGCCTGCAGTGAACTCGCACTTCTACCCTATCGCAAGTATTCCTTCTACCACCTTATCCTCTTCAACACGCAACTCCTTGGACAACCAAGTTCTCAAAAGCGTAACATTACTAGGCAGCTGACCGCTAAAAGTGTAGACACGACCACCTTTGAGAGCATCCACCTGAAAACCTTTTTCCTCATCCCGGTACAAGAAAGAAACAGTGCTAGCGTTCAAGGCTTGAGCCCCAAAATCTTCCCATTGTTTGCACCTTATAATTACTGGAGGCCCATGCAAACGCTCTTCCTTCGAATCCGAAGTCGTCGACGACGAAGATAAAGAGCTCATGAGACCTGAAATATCACTTTGAATAGCTGAAAAACGTGCCTGAATATCCCTAGCCTTTCGGCCAAACTCTACGTCCAAGCCCGAACTCTTAATGAACCGTTGAAGAAGCTCAACCACGTCGCCCATGCCCTTCCCATGCTCTCTAAAACCATCAATAATGCTCAAGTATTCTGCGGACCTATCGTTCGAAAACTTGCCCATTCAAATCCCCAAAAACTAAACCGCACGGCAACAAATAAGCTTAATGAATCAGAAATCTATAGGCGGCCTCAACTCATGTTCAGGCTTTGTCAGGCAAGCCTTCGTTGAGGTATTCTGACGTGCGCTCTGAAGAGAAAGAAGTGAATGTTTTCTTCTTAAGACTATGACTGCTGCCCGTGTTGCTATTATGAAAAGTGGCAGAATGAGGTGTGTTTGGAACTCTGAAATTATGGCTATTTCATGTGTCAGATGTGGATAGGCAAAGTATACTCAGCTGTGAGCGCCATTGTCATACAGTGCATAGTTATGGTAGAGGACCGCCATTGTTCCATCGTCAACAATAACTGATATGTTGATTACGTTCATTAATTCATGTGGAACGCAGATTCTGCAGAAACCGAATGCCTGGCCTACACTCATGTTTGAAGCACACATTTTGATTGTGCTGTTTGACTAGAAATCCCAAGTTCTCAATCATAGAATTGGAGATAGCATCTGCGTCATGTCTCATCGAAGTACTGAAACTCGAAAACATGCCCATCAAAGGATAATGATCACATCGCTTGGGTGAATTATCCCGCATCGGGTGTCGCCGATTCCGTCATGATTTGAATAGCGCGAGCTT
>PEWI01000159.1 GCA_002779555.1 Candidatus Bathyarchaeota archaeon CG07_land_8_20_14_0_80_47_9
ACCTAACATCAAACAAACTAGTGTCCAGTGAAGCGTCACCAACAAGTAGATTATTATACCTAGATACACCAAAAAACCAAGAGATTCCCCGATGCCCCAGAGAATAGTGAACTTCAATCCTTTGCGAGCTTCTTTGAAATGTTTCCGAACGGCAGGTCTCCAACTAAACCAGCGTTTGACCTGCTTGACATACGAGTTAAAAGTTTCTGGATCTTCAGTGTAGCAGATCGCGTCGGGATTGTAGTTGACAAGATAATCTTTCTGCGCTTTCCATGTAAGTTCAAGGTCCTCAACGACAGAGTCGCTTGGAAATCCACCATGTTCCAGAAGCCACCATGTTCGCCATATTGTGGCACAACCTGCAAGCACCCACAATCCCTTATATCTTGTCTGGAGAGGTTTGTACATCCTCTGTCCCCAAAGATATTCTACTAATCTGCTTTTCTGTAATGTATGAAAAGTGCGACTTGGAAGAACCCTGCCACATACCCCTACAACATCTTTTGAGTAAAAACCACGCATTGCATTGTGGGCGAACCCTGCGGATAAGTATGTGTCGCCGTCGACAATCATCACATACGATGTCTTGACAAGGCTTAAGGCGAAGTTAATTGCATAGGCTTTTCCATGGTTATTGAGAAAGTGTATGTATTTAATTTCTTTTCTTTCCGCAAATCTTTCCAAAATTGCAGAACTACCGTCAGTTGAACCGTCATCGACTACTATTATTTCTGCAGGTTTTCGGGTCTGTCGTCGAATCGCCCGTACTACGCCTTCAATCGTGCCACGTTTGTTATAGACGGGTACAATCACCGAGTAGTCTGACCCCGGCACTCCACTCGCAAGTTTCACTGACCTGAAGCAAATTCCGAATATGGCTAATCCGAAAGGAAACGGAAAAGCTGGTTCGTACGGCATCCAACCTTCTCCAAACGTGAGCGAACTATTTTTCCCCTTATGTCAAGAGACTAGAAACGGGGAAACTTTAAAATCAGTTACTCTCAAATAGTAATATTCCCAGAAAAGAATACAACTCCAGAAAATGAAAGACTTGCATCTCTCAGGGGATCATTTTTCTAAAACTCCGAGCCGGAATCTATGAGGCAATGAAAGTGTGGAAGCATGGCTAGCGCGTGCGTTAGTGGCAGAGAGTTCTGCTTGTTAGAGTTTTCACCCCAACACTCTTTGCTGCCTTAGCGAGTTTTTCGTCGTCTGTCACAAGAGTTTTGTTAAGTCTCTGCGCTTCGATTAGATAGACCGCGTCGTAGTATGTGATATTCAGCCTCCCCGCCATGTTAAGGATGGCACTGCCTAACTCTTCATCTTCTAACACAGCCACATCCATTGCCTGAAGCATCGCGAAGATAGATTTTAGGAGTTTTGTAGCTTCTTTTGGAATGATTCTTTTAAGCAGGAAGCACTCCCTCCACACGACGTTTCCAACCTCATAGTAGACGAGAGATACTGTGGAGCTTTCCCAAAGCACGTCCAGAACCTTCCCCCGAAGCTCTCTAACAAGTGTGAAAATGCTACTAGCGTCGAAGAGCAGGAGAGGACTGGTCAGCGTTCCTCCCTACCTTCACGGACAACCTGAACAAGCTCTTCAGCCGGAATCTTCTGAAGAATTTCCCCTGCCTCCTCGGCGAGTTCCCTAAGCCTCTCCCTTTCCACACGTTTAACCTCCCGCTCCAAAGCTTCACGTATCATCCCACTCACGTTTACCCCTAACCTAGCCAGTCTCCCCTTGAGCTCTGCAGGAATCTTCGCAGTAACCGTAGCCTGCTTACCCATTCAGTATCACCAAAACGATAACACCAAAAAAGTACTATATAAAGCTGGTGCGCGCGGAAAATACGCTGACAAAAGCGAGGCCTTAAGAACCATCATCATTGAACACTTAGAAGAGAGAAAAGACCTGCTTGCCTACGAAGGAATGCTTTCTCAAGACAAGAAAATCTCTGAAGTGGCAGAATCTCGACGAAAGAGTTTCTAGAGTTATGCAAGACCCTTTTTAGCAGGCCCAAAACCTCAGTGAAGCTGATTGAGGAACAAAGAGAAGAGATAAGCTAAGCCTCATTCACCTCTCAGCATGGTGACGGCATAAAAAAGTGTACATGGACACCAACATCCTCATCGCTGCCTTTATGCCTAAAGACGTATTTTTTGAATCTTGAAGAAAAATTTACAGCAAGTTGGGTGTTGACTATGCAGGTTACACTTCACCACTTAGCTTAGTCGAAATTGCTGGCGTGACCTCCACGAGATTAAGCGAGTTTCCAACAGAGTTAATGCCTATCAAAGT
>PEWI01000151.1 GCA_002779555.1 Candidatus Bathyarchaeota archaeon CG07_land_8_20_14_0_80_47_9
AAGCAAGCCCACCCAAACACAAGGCGGCACAGTCTGTCCGACAAACGAAAATCCACACCCCGACAAAACTACAGACGATCCAATCTACATATAGGGTAGGGGTAGACACCTCAGAGCAAAGCTCTCCTCACAACACTTGCTTATTGCACAAAACCAGAAACATCCAATCCTCAAAACACATGCGAAAGCCTGAAGACAATCAAAAAGACAAGAACTCATTGGCTCTGCGCAAAACTCTGAGCAACTCACGCCCATTATCCGTTGTCTTATACAAAACCACACTATTCGGGTTACTGTCCACACGCACAAGCAAGCCTGCTTCCAGCAGCTCCTCCAGGTAGCGATTGAAACGCAAAAAATTCATGTTACAATGATACATCAATCTCGTCTTGTTCGTGCCCTCTAAAGCCTCGCTTAGAATATCACATACAACCTCGGTACGGCCGCGTCTCTTCCTGCCCTCCCCCATACAGCATCCAACTCTAAACCGAAATCAAAGAGCACACTGCAAACAATTAACACATAGCAGCCAAACCGCTAATAAAGATAACTGCAAACAATCTTCTAGAATAAAACTCTGAAAAACAACCCCAGAAAGCATTTAAACAAACAGCCCAGAAAACAGTACTAAACGCTGGGAGACACACTAACGACCACCAAAATAACAAGAATCCTAGAAATACTCAACGACGGAAAATGGCACACCCTAAACGAAATACAGCAAAAAACAGCAATCGACCAAAAACAGGTCGAGCAAGCAATATGCTTCTTAGAGGAATACAGCTTCATAATCACTGATGAAACAAAAAAGCAAGCGAGACTGGACCAAAAAACCCAGAACTTCCTAACCCGAACCGCTACGTCATGAGAGCAACCAAACCCTTATACGCCCTCAAAAACTCCCTGCCCTTATCAGTAACCTCAAACAGGCTTGGATCAGAACCGCCATCTCCAACCATGCGCACGAGACCCTTATTGAGCAGGAAACGCGAGTAAACCTTCAGCTGACTAAAACTCAAGTTGCAATGATACATCAAATAGGTCTTCCTAACGCCGCCACAGGAAGCCACCAGAATATCTGCGATTATGTCAAAACGCGCCCGATGACTGTTGCTGTCAGCTCTCCCGTTCTGAACCACAAACACACCAACATAGCGCCTTGAATAGGGCTAATTGGATCCCCTTTCTCCCAATTATAATAAGGGAAAACACCGATTTAAACATTCTGAGAATGGCTTGATACAAAGAAATGAAAAGTCGAAACCGAAAAAGTAAAACGAGAAATGTGGGGACGCTCTAAATCTCGTGCAGTTTTCTCAGAACCTTCTCAGAATCCGCGCTCTTGTCCATGAACAGGCTCACCTTGCTCTCTCTGACAATCAATGAAACCATCTTTATGGTTTTGCCGTTGACAGCAATGTTGTTAGCGTCGCCTAAGTCAAAAAGCTCGGAAAGCACTTTGCCCGCGTCTAACGCTGAGGAAGAGAGAATGGCGTAGTCTATTATCTTCGTCGGATCCTTGAGGTCAATTGACGCCGAAGTAGTGTTCCTCACAATGTAGCCGACAACTCCGTCACATTCCTTGATCGCTTCGAGATTGGCCTTCAAACTGTTCACGGCAGTCGCCTCCTCAACGGCTATCGGCTCAGTTACAGCCTCAACTTCTTGCAGACTTTTTTTCTTGACCAAACATGCTTCCTCCATTACTCCACTATGGGCTTCACCCTCACAAGCTCGCCCTTCTTAATCTCCAAGGTGAACTGAATCTTGTTAGGCATCTGTATCAATCCTTTACCCTCATACTTCGATTCTTTTATGGGCTTGACCTTGCATCTTGCCGACTTCCCGCCGAAAGTTTCAATTTCAACATCACTGATCTTCCTGTTAGGGTAAAGCTCGTTCCACTGCGATAAAATCTCGTTGTCAACACGCACCGTGTCAGAAGGCACAAGCAGACCACCGATGTTTTCCACTATGAACTGGTTTACAGGTGGCTCCGGAAGCACAGCTTCAGGTTTGATCTCGGTTGGCACAGGTTCTCGAGGCTCCTTGGCAGCAGTTTCCTCAGCGTATCTGTGCAGAAGCTCTTCGGGCTTTCTCTCCATCGGGATTTCAGCCTTCATTTCGGGTTCGGAGAGGTTGTTCTTGAGGGGAGCAGGGCTGATCTTCTCAATCAACTTCAGAACTGTTGGGATCAAAACGCGAGTCACGGTGTTCACATAGTTCATGTCTGCCTTCTTAGTTGTAACGGTGACAAGGTAAAGGTCGTTTATGCAGGAAACACTCACTCTTCCCTTGCTA
>PEWI01000160.1 GCA_002779555.1 Candidatus Bathyarchaeota archaeon CG07_land_8_20_14_0_80_47_9
TTAGACGCCGAAACCTCCTCGAATACGATGCGCTTGTTTTTCCAGGCGGTTTCAGTTTTGGCGATTACGTGCGTGCGGGGGCGATATGGGCCAAGTGGGTATTGGCAAAGTTGAGCAAGGAACTGAAAACGTTCACTAACGAAAATAGACCCGTCCTTGGCATTTGCAACGGCTTTCAAGTGCTCGTTGAGGCTGGTTTGCTGCCTAGCTTTGAAGGAGTATCGTCCTACCCAGAGGCAACTCTGGCCACCAACTTCCCGCCCGGATACAACTGCCGTTGGGTCAACCTCAAGCATGAGAATAAAGGAAAATGCGCATTCACCTGCAAGATTCCAGAGGGAAAAGTGCTACGAGTACCTGCAGCACACGGCGAAGGCAGATTCATGTTCGCAAAAGAAAAGGAGAAAAGACTTCTGGAGAAGCTTTACGAGAACGACCAACTGGTTTTCCGTTACTGCCACAAGGACGGCGAGTACGCGGAGGGCAGTTTTCCAACGAATCCGAATGGTTCTTTCCATGACATCGCGGGCATATGTAACCCTGATGGGACAGTGTTGGGCTTAATGCCGCACCCTGAGAGAGCTTTCTATTGGTGGCAGCAGCCTGACTGGTCGAAACAGACGAAAATGCCTGAATATGGTGATGGGAAGCTAATCTTTGAGAGCCTAATTGAATATCTAGCTAAGAAGCCGTAAGTTCTTTAGATGTGGAAGACCTGCTCTGGCCCCCATTTTCATGACACATCTTGACGCGACAAAATTGCCAATCCTCCCGCATTCGCGGAGGCTTTTGCCGTTGATTAAGCCGTAGAGGAAGCCAGCGTTGAAGGCGTCGCCTGCTCCTGTTGTGTCGACAACCTTTACTTTGAATGCTTCTATATGATGACTTTCTTTCCCATCTGTCACGTAACAGCCCTTGCCTGCAAGTTTAACGGCAACTATGCTCACGCCTTTCTTGAGGAGAACCTTGGCGCCCGCTTGATAGTCTGCCTTGCCTGTGAGCAGTTCAAGCTCGCCAGCGTTTGGCATCACAGCAAATGACCGCTCTATTGTCGATTCCAGCTTGTTCAGTCCCATCCCCGCATACAGTGCGCCAGGGTCAAGGCTCACCTTGACTTCTTTGGGAAGCACCTGCAGTAGTTTCTTCTGAGCCTCAAAGGATTTTCGCCCAACAAAAGACGTCAAATGGAGAAATCTTGCTTGAAGCGCATACGCGGCACTTATGTCCCTAGACTCTATTGTGTCGTTTACTCCAGGGTCAATGTATAATGCTCGCTCGCCTTTTTCGTCCACGAAACCCATGACTGTACCGCTTCTTCCGTGTTCTGCCTGAACTATGCCGTTTGTGTCAACGCCTTCTCTGCGAAATTCTTCCACGAGCATGTTGCCTTCTCTGTCGCCTGCAACCTTTCCAACAAAGCCGACCCTGCAACCCAGCCTTGCCAAGCCCACCATGGTGTTTGCTGCTGAGCCACCGCATGCTTCTTCAAAGCCTGTTATGAAGCTTTCCTGTTCGGCTGCGGCTATTCTGTTCACTCTGAAGAGTTTGTCCACGTTGAGTGCGCCGAATCCGACGGCGTCAAAAAGAGTCATGGAAACAGCTCACGCAAATAAATCTTGTAATCGCCCAGTTTTCCACCGTAGTTTCCAGCTGAAACCCTTACTACCCCTTTAACTTTCAGTGCAGCATCTATTCCAGCTCTCATGGCCTTTTTAACGGCCTTCATCGAAATTCCGTTAATCACTATTTCTGGAATGTAGTTGACGCCATCGGGCACTTTTGAAGCTTCACCAAGCCTCTTTTTCAGGGATGGACAGTATAGGTGGTTTGTTGTCGGTCCTATCCATGGAAAACGGGTTTCGGTTTTTGAACCAGCGGAACAAACATCGAAAGACGTAATCACTCCGTCAACCTTGTGTATCGCTTCTAGGGCTTTTTCGCCTGATTCCTTGACTGATTCCTTGGTTCTGCACATTACCCAGAAGTTCGCGCCTGAAATGCCGTGAGCATAGCCTATGTACCGCTCGATTATGAAGTCTGGCACCATTATCGGCACCACTATCACTTCACGACCGTGCCGCTTTTCCGTCCACTCGTAACCGTCTCCGCAGTGACCTACTCGCTCCATCATGTCCATTTTTCCCCCAGCTTTTGGCAAGGCGTCGAATACTGCGGTGAAAGGTTTGACAAGAATGTCTTGGCGGATTCTGATGGAGAGTTCGATTTCAAATCTCTTCAACGAGTCCGAAAGAGGCTTCTTCTGGTCTATCCCGCCCCAGAACTGCACTAGAG
>PEWI01000090.1 GCA_002779555.1 Candidatus Bathyarchaeota archaeon CG07_land_8_20_14_0_80_47_9
GGGTGAACCCTCTTGCATCCTGTTGCAATCGCAGGAGCACGCCCATGAGCTGCCTCGTACGCGTCAACATCAAAGTAATTGTAAAGCAGGACAGCGCATCCCACAGGCGCAACGACAACTGTCTTCTCTCGAATTCCAAGATCGTCTATTACCTCAGCTACCAGCCTGTGTATGACACCGTGGCCGCATCCAGGGCAATAATGTGTTGGCACTGGCAGAAGGGTTTTCGGTCTTCCAGAAACCATTTCCATCTCCACTTCATTTAGCCTCCTTCGCAATCTTTTCCACTTCAGCCACGATTTCGTCGTAGCTTGGAACCATGCCTCCTACTCTGCAATAGAAGTGTACTTGGCTCTTGCCGCAAACTGCCAGCTTAACATCTTCGACCATCTGGCCAAGACTCATTTCCACGACCAAAATGTTCTTCACTCTTTCTGCAGTTTGGGCAAAGGCTTGATAAGGAAACGGGTAAAGTGAGATCGGACGCAGAAGCCCAACCTTCAAACCTTTCTCGCGGAGAATCTTTATGGCAGTTTTGGTAATCCGCGCCACTGTGCCATAAGCCGCAATCACGATATCAGCATCTTCTATCATGTAAGGCTCGAAGCGCACCTCGTTCCTTGCCGCCTCACGAAGTTTAGCCCCCATAGCCAAGTTGCGTTTTTCAAGAATCACTGGATCAAGGAAAAGCGTCTTAATGATGTTCCGAGGCCTACCTTTGGCTCCTGTAATAATCCATTCCTTCTTGGCCACAGATGGTTTCTTAGGCGGTCCAAACTCAACAGGCTCCATCATCTGTCCCATGTTGCCGTCTCCCAAAATCATGACTGGGTTGCGGTACTTGTCAGCAAGGTCAAAAGCCAACATGGTAATGTTCACAGCTTCCTGAGCAGTGTGTGGAGCCAGCACAAGCAAGTGATAATCACCATGCCCGCCACCCTTCGTTGCCTGGAAATAGTCAGATTGAGAAGGCTGTATCCCGCCGAGACCCGGTCCAGCCCGCATCATGTTCACTATAACACAAGGAAGCTCCGCGGCTGCAATGTAGGAGATTCCCTCTTGCATCAGGCTGATTCCAGGACTTGAAGAAGACGTCATGACTCTCGCGCCAGCACCTGCCGCTCCAAACACCATATAGATGGCGGCCACTTCGCTTTCTGCCTGAATAAAGCACCCGCCGACCTGTGGAAGCCGCCAGGACATGTATTCGCCTATTTCGTTCTGGGGGGTTATTGGGTAGCCGAAATAGCATCTGCATCCGGCTTGAACGGCGGCTTCGGCTATTGCCTCGTTTCCGGCCATAAACTTCTTCTCAGTCATTTCTCCTTCACACCCGCCTTCTTTTCACGGTAAACCTGGATTGCAGCATCCGGACATACCAACGCGCATAAACCACATCCTGTGCACTTGCCTTCAGGGTCAACAAGCTCCGCTGGGTGGTAACTTGTTTTGCCGACGCGTTTTGCAGTTCGCAGAAGATGCTGCGGACAGGCATTAATGCAAAGCGTGCAACCTTTGCAGAACTCTTCGTCTATCACGACTTTCCCCATATTTTCGTCTCCAAACTGCTTGCATTACCCGTGTGGAGCTTCTTTCGGTTTACGAGCTTGAACAAGAGCTTCGAGCGGCGATTTAACTTCGAAAGGCAATCTGAAAGTTCTACCATATTAGCGTTAGGTTAAACAAACAGCAAAATCAACATCAAAAACAAGCCGCTAATGCCAAAAATCGGCACAACGATCCTCTTCGCTTTCCGAATAGCTCTGTCCACAAGGAGACACAGGGTTTCCAACCGCTTCTTCCCAATAACCTTGACGCTAGGGACGGTTATGTTGCAGCAACTCGCAGTTTTGACGTGTTCGAGTTTAGACATTGCAACAACCGTTGCCTCTTTAATGTGGGCGATCAGTCTTTCATGGTCAATTGCCTCGCCAACCGCATTATACCCACGCTGACTTAGTATCACGGCGCTCACCGCGTGAGTGTCTGTCGTGAAAACTTCGCCATCGTCAATGCCCAATGAGTGAAGAGCTGACAGAACCTTTTCGCGCAAGCCGGACACCATGTTGTTGCCGTCGATGACTATGTACGCCGCCTTCTGTTTGCCAACCTTAACCACGATTGTGGTGATGCCGCCTGGCCCCATGCCGTCTCTTATCGTGAACTCTTCTGGTATGACTGTGGCTGCGCCAACTTGGAAGGGCAGGCGCTCCTTCAGAACAGCCTTCTCAAGACAGGCAACCGCAACTGCCTTCAGCTCGTCCAAGGATTCCTGCATGCTTGCCACTCCG
>PEWI01000056.1 GCA_002779555.1 Candidatus Bathyarchaeota archaeon CG07_land_8_20_14_0_80_47_9
CCAGAAGAAATCAAACAGAAAATGGTCCGCGCCTTCTGCCCAGAGAAAACCATCCAATTCAATCCCGTACTGGACATAACCAAACACATAATCTTCAGAGAAACAAATACCCTCAACATAGAACGCCCAGCAAAATTCGGCGGCCCAATCGAATTCCAAAGCTACCGAGAACTGGAAACAGCCTACGCTCAAGGCAAACTACACCCGCAAGACCTCAAAAACACCGTCGCAGAACAACTTATCAAAATCCTCGAACCCGTCAGAACATACTTCAAAAACAACAAAGAAGCCGCAGAATGCCTAAAAACTGTTAAAAAAGCTAACGTAACAAGGTAAAAACCTTGTCAACCCACCTTAAGGAAAAAGAGGAGAAAATCCAACAGCTCTTGGAACGACTAATTGAAGAATCGGCAAGAGGAACCCCAATAATTGTTGAAGGAAAGAAAGATGTCGAAACATTGAGAGCACTAGGCGTTCAAGGAACAATAGTGTCTGCAAAAACAGGCGGCAAGTCACGTCTAGATGTCATATCCGAAGTAGAGATAGCCAGACCTCGAGAAGTTATTCTGCTGCTGGATTTCGACAGACAAGGAAAAGAGTGGTCGAAAATTCTGAAAGAGCGCTTGGAACGGGCCAGAATAAGGCCTAATCTCAAATTCTGGAAGGAACTCCAGGGACTTGTAAGTAAGGAGGTCAAGGATATTGAGGGCTTAACATCGTACATTGAAACGTTGAAGAAGAAAGCCCAGAATCTGAATTGGAACCTTTCATCGTTATTGCTCTAAAGAACCAGCTTGCCCTTCTTAAGCACGGTTTTTCCGTCGATTTTGACGGTTGCCTTGGTCATCGAGGCCCACCAATGGCGATTACCAGCCGTCCGATTCTTTCCACCTTTGTCCTCATTCCCTCCAATCCCAATAGTGACCCCGCCCAGCACCTTGTCGTCCTGGGTAAAGCCGTGTTCTAAGCCAGGATTAAGGCCCAACCCGAAGAACGCAAACTTGTCAACGTCACCTTGACCGGACTTCATGTAGTCTTCAAACGGCTCAATCCCCTTCTGCGCAGAATATCTCACGACCTTCCCACCTTTGAATTCAAGGGAAAGCCTCTCAGTCTTTACACCTCCCCGAGCAGGAATCGGCACGTCATAAACAACAGTCCCATCCGCACTGTCCTCGTCTGCCGCGACCTCCACAAAGCCTGAAGGCAAAAACTTCACAACCCCCTTAGCAGCGTCCTCCTCGTTAGCTACGCTGTCTCCCGGCGTCGGCTCCCGCCCTGCCAATCTGAATTTGAGTCTCGTACCAAAGGACGTTTCAACGCTTACGTCGCTGCCTTCTCTCATGATGCCAGCCAGCCGGCTGGCTCTTTGCGCAATTTCCCACTGGTCAGTTAGGCACCCAGCAAGCATGACTTTTCTCCATCTATCGTAGTTCAAGCCAAGAGCCTTTGCCCGTTCTCTTGTCACCAAGCAATACTCAATTCCCAACATACGGATGCCACGTTTCTGTGCAATCATCCGCCAAGAGTCCATGTACTTGTTCGATTCCAAGAACCAGATGTTGGCAAGCTCCTGCTTTTCTGAGGGTATGTTGCTCCAATCAACCGGATTCCGTGGACCTATCATGAAAATGAAGGCGTCTGTCTGTTCTAGCGCGGCAGCTTGATGTGTTGGAAGAGTTTCCAAGACGTTCCCAGAGATTTCACGCAGCGACCGCGTCCAATAGCTCTCACTGCTGATCGTGATTAATGGTTGGGCTCCTTTCTGACGGCAAGCAAGGGCTACTTCAGAAGCTACGTCTACAGTATGGTCCCAACTGTGAACCCAGACGTTTTCTCCCCCTTTAATGTTCAAGCATGCCGTAACTATCTGGTGTGCAAGCTCTGCGTGGTCTTCCATACCTGTCACCTTAGACTTAGGTCAGCTTTTCAGTATATAAAACGCATATTCGGATAGTTTTCCCTAAGAAAGCTTAAAGAGGATGATTTATAATTCATAAAAGTAATATAGAGTGAATGTTAAGATATAACGTCGTGATTCGAGAATAACATTCTCCCTTCACGTCATCAACGCTCACCCTTAACCATAATAATCGGAGGTGTACGCTCACGGGTTCATCCCAAACGTTTACCGTAAAGTACGTTATACACGCCAAGCTCGAAATTGAAGGAGTAGTAGAGAAACCAGACGTTATAGGAGCAGTTTTCGGACAGACAGAAGGCCTTTTCGGACCTGAACTCGACCTCAGAGAACTGCAGAAGACAGGCAGAATCGGAAGAATAGAGATTGACCTGCATTCAAAAAACGACGAGACAACAGGCGACATAACCATCCCAACAAGCCTAGACCGAGTGTCCACAGCCCTAATCGCATCAAGCATAGAAAGCATAAACCGAGTAGGACCATGCGCCTCTAAGGTAACACTTGAAAAAATCGAAGATGTCCGAGAAGCCAGAAGAAAAGTAATAATCGACAGAGCAAAGGAAATCCTTCACAAATGGACAATCGAATCAATGCCCTCAGTGGACGAAGTCTTCAAAGAAGTCTCAGAAACACTCAAACTCGGCAAAGTCGAAAAATACAGCTCAGAAGAACTGCCCGCAGGACCAGGACTTGAAAGCGCAAAAGAAATAATCATCGTCGAAGGAAGAGCAGACATAATAAACCTCATGCGCTGCGGACTGCTAAACACCATAGCGCTGGAAGGAGCGAAAGTCCCAGAAGCCATCAAGAAACTCTGCAAAGAAAAAGAAGCCACCGCCCTCCTCGACGGAGACAGAGGCGGAGACCTAATTCTCAAGGAACTCCTGCAAGTCACCGACGCAAAATTCGTTGCAAGGGCGCCAAGAGGAAAGGAAGTTGAAGAACTGAACTGCAAAGAAATATTCGACGCCTTGGGAGCGAAAGTGCCAATTCAAGAGGTCTCCAAGCCGTCTAGGAAGGAAAAGCAGAAAGTAGAGGTTCCGAAAGAGGTTGCTGAAACGATAAAAGGGCTGGAAGGCACGTTAGAGGCTGTCCTTCTGAATGAGAAGTCCGAGCAGATAGAACGACTGCCAGTCAACCAGCTTGCCGAAAAACTTCAGCAAACAGAAGGCATTGACACCGTAGTCTTCGACGGCATCATAACCCAAAGAATAGTCGACGTTGCAGTCGAGAAAAACATAAAGAGAATCATTGCCTCACGCATATCAGACGCCGTTAAACCATCCTTGACCGTCCAACTGACCACGTTCTCAGAAGTTGCGCAAAGCTAGCTTCCGAAAAAGTCCGAAAGCTTCCTAGTTTCTTTCTGTGTCATCGCGGACTGTAGCAACTGCTCTTCAGTTATGCCGAAACTCTCAAGAACTCTGGTTGCTACCGGCACAACTTGCTTGGACACGTAATACTCCAAGTCTACCTCGTCATACGAGGCATACTTGTACGGCTTAACCCTTTCATATAGTCGTCCTGATCCAACCACTATGACGTAGCCTACCTTGTCGCCAACGGCAAGTTCCCAGCCTTTCTCCTTCAACATTTTTGCAGCTTCCACATGCGAAGCCTTGACCTCATATTCTTCAGCAGGCTTGGTCAGCGTCTTCCAGATTATCAGGTCGCGGAAGGAGACCCGTTTCTGCCGAAGCTCACTAACGAACTGTTGCACAAATTCAGCAGCCTTCTCAGGTGACTGCTCTTTTAAGACGATTTCTAGCACCTTTTCCTGTACCGTTTTGGCTATGTTCGCCCAGTCTCCGCGCACAACCTCTAAACCGACAATGTCAAGCCGTCCATCTGGCAAAAGCCCCGCGTAGCGTTTCTTGGCTTCGGTGAAGAAAATCCGCACGTAAACCTTGTCAGGCTTAATCTCTAACCCCAACTCTTTCTTGATTTTCTTTGAGAGTCCTTCAATCTTCTCAACATCGTTATTCAGGAAGATGCTGTCTGTGTCACCGTAAACAACCCTCAACCCAGCTTCTTCCGCCATCCTAATCGAGTTAAGTATGGTATGCCTTCCCCAAGCCGCCGCCGCTTCAGCCACAGGCTTCACATACCATCTTGCACCAGTCCAACCTGCATAACCGTACGAGGCGTTGGTTATCACTTTCACAGCCTTTTGGCGAGCATCAAAGACGCGATACTCAACACTCTCTGGAGGAAGCGCCTTCATTCTTGAGCGAATCTCATCGCGCACACTGATAAGGTACGACAAGACTTCCTTGTAGAAGCCAACCGGCTCCTTTCTGAAGTGATGACCGACTTCTGGAGCTTCATACACACCAGACTTAGGCGCAGGTTCTTTAGGCGGCACATAAGTGTCTGGCGATATGTTGTAAGCTATCATTAGACTGGGATACATTGACTTGAAGTCCAAGACAGCAATATTCCCATGCATCCCAGGCAGAGGTTTGAGCACTACACCGCCAGCATAGGGACGGTAAGGCTGCTCAATTCTCTTCGGCACAAGCTCGCCGAGTCCGTGCGTACGCTTGATCAGGAACCATTCAACCCTGAAGCCCGCAGCTGCCGAGCCCACATGATCTAACGGCAGACTAACCAGGTTCGAGAGTTGCATAGCGAAATCCATAACAGCTTGGGCAATGCCCATGACGCATCGGGTGTTATCCATCGAAAACTTTTTCAGGATTTCACGCTTTTCCCTGCTGTCCCAATAATCTGCGTAGTCCACGTCTTCAACTATCTGGCGATTTTCAATTTTCATTATGCCCAAGTAGTCTGCCAGATTCTCTAAAGTCTGAACCTTGACTTCAGAGAATTCGCCGGCGAAATCCAGAAGGTCGACGTTGGCTCTCCCAGTTATCGAGACATGGCCATACACGCTTGTGTGCGGTTCAGTTTCAGCACGATCCACCTGCAGACGCAAACCAAGTTTCTTGCACCTTCCAATCAAGTAAGGCCAGTCTTGCCCGTTTATGCCGTAGCCCACAACAATGTCTGGGTCGAAATGTCGAACATAACTGACGAAGTCTTCAATAACAGGCCCATCGTTTCTATCCTCATCCACTAGAAACTGTCTTTCCTCGCCGCTGTTTGTTGCCACGGACAACATGACGACCGGGTTTCTGTCAGGTTTCGGCGACCCCTCTTTGCTGTAGAATATTGTCGAAAAGCCCAAAACCTTCAGTTTCGACACTTCAGTGCTCTCAAGTAGTTTCGGGAAAGATTGTGCACGGTAGACCTTGCTCACCTGAACTTTTCGAGTATTTGTTTCCTCAGTCACTTCTATCTCGTGCCAGCCGCAGGGCACAGTGTTGTTGTCAATCAGGTAACGCATTGAATATCGAATGTCATCTTCGAGGCAGTCCTTGACTCCTTCGAAGTTTCGAAGTTCTCTTGCACATTTGGATATATCATTAGGGTTTCTGCAGTAAACCTTGACCGCATTCACAGGCTTTCCAAATAACTTGCGTTCAACAACCTCCAGTTTCACAATAGAGACGGACTGTTGCTGAGCAATTCCTTCTGCAACCTTTTTCGCATTGGCGGTCTCCTCAATCACGGCGTAGAAATAGTCTCGAAAGTTCCTGTCAATGACGAGCACTCTTTGGCCGGACCGGTCGATGCCCCAAAGCCAGATTTCAGGCTGACCGTTCTTGGCCTCAGAGTTCACGTCTAGCAGCCAAAGTGTCAACTTCATGGCGAAGTACCTTTCTGCAACACTTGATAATGGAGCACAAGCACTCTTTTAACATTTTAAGAAGAAACCAACATCGGCGCAGAAGGAGTGCAGAAACACCCGCAAGGCTGACATTTTCTTGCTTCTTCGCAGACATATTACGAGTGAGGAAGTATGCCTTTTTACTCTTGAGACCAAGAAATCACAACATTGCTTGCTATTGGTAGCGGATCAGGGCGAGCTTGGATGAGACTATTCGGGAGAAAAGGAGAAGCAACGAAGAAGTGGCGACTGAGAGCCTTACTGGTGGATCCGCACGAGACGAAGATAACTCTTTCATCTACTTCAAAGCCGAGGCGAGTGCCGCCTTGGGTATACCAGAAATGGCCAAGTTTGCAGAAAAGTGAAAAAGCTAGGGCACTGCCGACGGATAGATACCAGCATGGAGAATAAGCTTCAGATTCGCTTTTTAATAGGGAAGTTGAATATTGAATGCTTGTGTTTTGGATTGAAAGAGGCTGAAGGCTTTGAAAATCCTAGAGACTAACTTGAAGAAGGGTTTCGTGAAGGTTGTTCCAGAAACAATGGACGACTTCTGGCATTTATACAACGTAATCTACAAGAACGATGTTGTTTATTCTTACACGACGCGTGAGATAAAGCCTAACGAGAAATACGCAAGACCCAAGCGCGGGGAACGCGTCAGAGTGCTTCTCGGAGTCAAAGTTGAAGACGTAGGTTGGGACAGGCTTCTGGGTAGACTTCGAATTCACGGAACGATAATCGAAGCCCCAGAAATCGTGCCCACAGGAGCGCATCACACATTAAACATCACCTTGAACACGCCATTGACAATCGTGAAGAAGGAATGGCCCAAACACAATATCGAAAGACTGCGGAACGCAAGTAGAACGTCTGAAAAACCTATAATAGTGGTTGCTATAGACGACGAAAGCTACGTCATCGCCACAACCGCCCAGTACGGCGTCGAAACCAAAGTGGAAGAGAGGATAAAGTTGCCGGGAAAGAATGAAGCTGAAAAGAGAACCGCGGCTATGAGCGAGTACTTCAGAAAAACGCTGAGCAGCTTGCGCCAAATCTGGGCGCTTACACACCGTCCAATAACGATTATCGGAGTGGGGTTTGTGAAGAATGACTTTGCAAAATTCCTGCAGAATGAAGCGTCGGACATTGCTAAGTCAGTTATGGACGTGAAAAGCGTCAACAACAGTGGCATCGTAGGAATAAATGAGGCATTGCGGTCGGGTGTATTGACTAAAACTATGAAGCAGCTACGGGTTGCCGAGGAGACCGAGGTCGTGGAGGAAGTGTTGAAAAGGCTTGGAAAAGGCGAGTTAAATGTCACTTATGGACTTGAAGAGGTTGAGAAAGCCGAGGAAACTGGAGCTGTGGAAAAACTCGTCTTGGCAGACACAGTGCTGCGGGATTCTTCCGATGAGAAACGCTTGCTAATGGAAGAGCTGATGAAGAAAGTCGAACAGAAGAACGGTTCCATAATCGTTGTCAGCACGGAGCACGAGGCAGGAGCAAAGCTTCTATCCTTAAGCGGCGTAGCAGCGCTGCTCAGGTTCCCAATCCCTCAATGAGCATCGTAGCGGCAACTCGGGTTTCATGGAGAACGTCGAAAGATTGTTGTGTTGACACAAGATTATGTTATATATTTCCACGTTAATTATAGGCTATCACATGATTCGGGATGAACGTGATGGTGAAGAGAAAACCCGTAATCCACATCCAAAACATAGTTGCGTCAGCCGCGCTTAACCAAAGTATAAGCTTGAAGACGATTGTTGAAAAATTTCCACACACGGAATACAGTCCACGAGTGTTTCCGGGACTAGTTTTTAGGTTGAAAAAGCCGAAAACAGCCACGTTGATATTTGGAACTGGCAAGATGGTTTGCACCGGGGCGAAATCAGAGAAAGAGGCAGTGCAGGCTGTGAACAAGGTTACGAAGGAACTCAAGAAACATGGGATACCCATTGCGAACAAGCCTGAAATCCACATTCAGAACGTTGTTGCATCCGTGGAGCTGGGCGGAGAGATAGACTTGGAAAATGTTGTCTACAAGCTCAAGAGGGTTATGTATGAGCCTGAGCAATTTCCGGGAGCAGTGTACAGAATGGATGAACCGAAAGTTGTGTTTCTCATATTCTCAGCTGGGAAACTGGTGTGCGTAGGCGCGAAGAAAGAACAGGATGTCTACGACGCCGTGAACAACATTCAGAAGTTGCTTGAGGAAAAAGACCTCATTTTCTACTCATAACAACGAATGACCTAAGACAAGCTTGACAGTCTCCTGCGAACCGCTGGGTTCTGGTCTGCAAGCCGTTTCAAAACCATCTCGAAAGTCTCATCCGCAGGCAATTCCCTTTTTATGAAGACTCCTGTTCTGCCGACCTCGTCTCTTCTTGTCAATGTGCGGACACGATCAGAGACAGTTTCAACAGAAATGCCGAGCAGCTTAGCTATTTCCTCTTCGCGCCCAATAATCGAGCTTTCCCGATGACCCTCTTTCGTGGGCTCGATGAGCATCAATCTCTTGTCCACGCCGTACCTTCTCAACAGGTCTCTCAGGTCCTTAAGGGTAACCTCGCCGCCGAACCTGTAAAATTCTCTTTCCACCTTGCGCATTTTAGCCAATGGAAAGGAAACACTGGCGTTTTCATTCAGTTCGAGGTAGGCTTTCATCGTATAGGTTGGCGTAGCTTGGACGATCACCCGCCCGTTCACTAATATGTCAGCCTTTTCTAAAGCTGTCTCAACGATGAAGGAAGAAGGCTGGTCCTGTATGAAGATGTCTATGTCGCTTTTCTTGGTGACATCTCCTCTTGCGATGCTGCCGTGTACGATGGTTTCAAGATGAGCTTTTTCGAGAGCTTCCATTATGGTCATGGATTTCTGCCTGTATTTCTCAAGCAGAGTCCAATGTTCAGCGTCATAGACTATTTCTCGATGCTCCAACCGCTTCACAGGTTTCCCCGCCATTCGCCTGTCTCTTCCAAGAGACTATTGGTCCGGGTTTATTTTAGTGTTTGATGCGAAGGCTTGGGTATGCTCAATAATGTAGCAGACAGTGATCAAGAGAGTAGCATCTTAAATACGCGTAACCTTTGCTCTTTATTTCGAAGACGCTATAGAAAAATCAGAAACGTGAAGGCTCATGCATAGTACCCCAGTCGTCTGCGATGTCTGCAAGCGGAGAGAAGCATTCTTCTTCAGACCGTACTCTGGAAGAAAGCTCTGCAAGAGATGCTTCTCCAAGTCCATTGAGGAAAAGGTGAGAGCCACAGTTTCGAAGTATAAGATGCTCAAGTTTGACGACAAGATAGCCGTGGCGGTTTCAGGCGGAAAAGACAGCGTCAGTTTGCTGCATATTTTGGCCAAAATGGAGCACAAATGCTCTGAAGCCTCGGTTGTAGCAATCACGATCGATGAAGGGATCAAGGGATACCGTGATGAAGCTCTGAGGATAGCGGCTGAGAACTGCAGGAAACTCGGTGTAGAGCACCATGTGGCTTCTTTCAAGCAGCTTTTCGGATGTACGCTTGACGAAATTGTGAGGAAAATGAGAGCGAAAGACGACGACAGAACGACACCGTGTGCTTGTTGCGGTGTTCTGCGAAGAAAAGCATTGAACATAACTGCAAGAAAGATCAAGGCGACCAAGCTTGCAACTGCCCACACCTTGGACGATGAGGTACAGACGATTCTCTTGAACATTTTTCACGGCGACGTTCTGCGAATAGCCAAGGAAAAGCCAGTTACCGACGAGGTGCATCCGAAGTTTGTGCAGAGGATAAAGCCTTTCTGCGAAATCCCGGAGAAGGAAACCGCGTTGTATGCTTACGTTAAGAAAATAAGGTTTCAGAGCAGACCGTGCCCGTACGCTTCGGAGGCTCTTAGGAACGATGTTCGCTTGATGCTTAATAGGATGGAAGACAAGCATGCGGGAATGAAGTTCACAGTTTTCAAGTCAATAGAGAGAATACGACCCGCGATAGAGGGCATCGCCAGAGAAGAAGGATTAATCTCCTGCAGTGAATGCGGTGAGCCAACAACGGAAAGAACGTGCAGAACGTGCCAGATGCTTCGACAGGTAAGAAGCTGACGAAACCGATATTCTAATAAAGAGTTGGTCTCAACAGAAACTGGTATGAATGATTTGGTTGCCATTTTGGCTTCAGTCACGGTAGTGAGTCTGATATCCTTCGTGGGCGTAATCTTTGTGGGCTTCAAGGAAAGCTTGCTGCGACGAATTGTGATGGCTTTCGTCGGGTTTGCTTAGGGCACTCTTCTGGGGAAAGCTTTCTTCGACTTGCTGCCAGAAGCAGTAGGCTTGATAAGTCCGCCTGTGACAACATTCTATTTCGTCATCTTAGGCATCATGGTCTTTTTTTCCATCGAAACGTTTCTCTATTGGAGGCACTGCCACGAGGAAGAATGCGAAGTCCATGCTTTCGCTTATGTCAGCTTGATCGGAGACACTGTTCACAACTTCATTGACGGGATGATAATTGCTGCTACGTTCGTGGCTGGGTTCGAGTTGGGTTTCGTCACGACACTCGCCGTGATCTTCCATGAGATACCTCAAGAGATAGGTGACTTCGGGGTCTTAATCTACGGCGGCTTCACAAGAGTGAAAGCACTGACCTACAACTTTATCATAGCTCCGACTGCGATTCTGGGTG
>PEWI01000149.1:0-9114 GCA_002779555.1 Candidatus Bathyarchaeota archaeon CG07_land_8_20_14_0_80_47_9
CGTAAGACTGCATCTTCTTTCCTTGAAGGTTCCTGCGATGGAATTCCTGCCACCACTTGTTCTGAATCATCATGACAAAGGCATATTTTTCATCCATTGGACCACCCACACAGCAACTATCAATACGCGGTTCGCCATTTAACACTTTTTTAACCTAGAAGTACATCGTCAGTTCCGATTAGTTTAAATGTAAGTGCTTGTCAAGGTAAACAGCAAAATGTCGGTGACCGACACAAAGCTGTTCAGACAGCTGGAACAGTATTTTGCGAAGATGATTCAAATGAAGGCTCCGAAAGAAGTCTTGACACAAGAAAACCTTTCACGGCTTCATGATTTCCTAGGTCACCGCCTAGACCGCGTCACCAGTTCCAAGGGACCGTAGTTCTAGCAATCTTTTCGAATTTTTAGGCAGGGGTCTATTTGAAGGATGCCGCTGGTCTGCATGTCAAAGAGCTTTTCGATCTTTTGGCAACGTCTCCTCAAGGACTGACCTCCGAGGAAGCTGCCAAACGGCTTGCCAAATACGGTCCTAACACGCTGATTGAAAAGAAACGCACTTCGATCGCCTACAGATTTCTTATAGATCTCAAAGACCTGTTCGGGGTTCTACTGCTTTTCGCCAGCTTGCTCGCTGCCTTGGGCGGCATGTGGGAACTGAGCCTCATCATCCTACTCGTAGTGTTGGTGAACACGGTTTTCGGTCTCTTCCAGGAGTGGCGAGCTGAAAAAGCCATGGAAACTCTGAAAAGCTGGATGCCCGAATACGCCAAAGTCGTCCGAGACGGGGAGCTCAAGAAGATACTGGTGAAGGAGCTGGTTCCAGGTGACCTCATCGTCTTAGACGAGGGTGACCGCGTTCCCGCCGATGCAAGGCTGATTGAAGCCTTCGACTTGTGGACGAACAATGTTCCGTTGACAGGTGAATCTGAACCGCAACCGCGAAGTGCCAAACCGATAAAGATTGTTGACACGACATTCCTCGACGTGCCAAACCTCGTGTTCATGAGCACGAGTGTCGCAAAAGGACAAGGCAAGGCCGTCGTAATTAAGACAGGCATGGACACGAAGTTCGGGCAGATAGCCGGTCTGACTCAAGAGATAGCCGAAGAATCCAGCCCGTTGCAGAAGGAAATCGCTTACACTGCCAAATACGATTTCATTCTGGCCATAACAGTCGGCGTCATCTTTTTCGCAGTCAGTAACATTTGGCTTCATGCAAGCGTCTACAGCAGCATACTGTTCATGATAGGCGTCATGGTAGCATGCGTCCCAGAAGGATTGCAAGTCACGGTTTCAAGCGCCTTAGCTATCAACGTTCTCAAGATGGTAAAAGAAAACGTCCTTGTTAAGCGCCTCTCCTCTGTCCAGACTCTAGGCAGCGTGACTGTGATCTGCACGGACAAGACCGGCACAATCACCACTGGAGAAATGACCGTCAAGAAAATATGGATCAGCGACAAAGTGATAGAAGTCTCAGGCGCCGGATACACTCCCACCGGCAGCTTCCACTGCGACGGCAAAACGCTGGAAAAAGAGGAATCTCAAACAGTGGAGAGGCTTCTTGAAATCTCAGCCTTGTGTAACAGTGCAAAGGTTGAGCCACCGTCTGACAGGAACAAGTCTTGGAGCATCGTCGGCGACCCAACCGACGGAGCATTACTCGTTGCGACGCTGAAGTACGGACTCAACGTGCAGAGCATGCTGGCACAAAAGCCGATCATTCACATCATGCCATTTGACTCGAAAAGAAAAAGAATGACCACGCTTCACAAGTGCCAAAATAGAATATGTGCTTACTCGAAAGGCGCTCCTAGGAGTATCCTCTCAGCGTGCAGCAGGATAGCCGCTGAGAACGGAATCGTAGGCTTGACAAGCGAGCACATGAATTCTGTTGAAGCGAAAATTCATGAATTCGCAAACGAAGGCCTGCGTGTTATAGCGATAGCCTACAAGGAACTACCTGAAAATGAGTCTTTCAAGAGCAAAGACGTTGAGAAAGACATGATTCTCGTCGGCCTTGCCGCCATGAAAGACCCGCCCCGCCCCGAGGTTAGGGAAGCAGTGAGGCTGGCGAAGCACGCGGGCATAAGAACTGTGATAATAACAGGAGATTATGGCCCGACAGCGCAAGCCATAGCAGAAGAAGTAGGCATCGTTGTGCCAGAAAAATCCCACATAATACGAGGTGTCGACCTAGAAAGAATGGAAGACTCGCAGATCGTAGACGAGGTTAAGAAGGAAAACGTCATTTTTGCGAGAGTTTCGCCTGAACAGAAACTCAGGATCGTGACCGTTTTGAAACGGCACGGCGAGATTGTTGCTGTCACGGGAGACGGAGCTAACGATGCGCCTTCGTTGAAAGAAGCAGACATAGGCATCGCGATGGGTGCTTCAGGGACCGATGTTGCGAGAGAAGCAGCGGATATGGTTCTGCTCGACGACAGTTTCGCTTCGATTGTTAAGGCTGTTGAGTCCGGACGCACAATTTATGAGAACTTGAGGAGATTCATAGTGTACGTTTTTTCACACAACTGGGCTGAGCTTTTCCCCTACGTGCTCTACGCCGTGCTGGCCATACCGCTCCCACTTCTCGTCGTCCAAGTTCTGGCCATAGACTTAGGCATAGACGTCATACCCTCACTGGCTTTGAGTCGTGAACCGACCGAAACTGGCATAATGGAGGAACCACCGCGGAGCATCAAAGAACGTCTGTTCAACAAGAAAGTGTTCCTGCGCTCATTCTACATTGGATTGATAATTGCAGCTGGCGCGATGGTAGGATGCCTTTCTGTTTGGTCCGCCGGTGGATGGCACTTGGGAATGTCGTTGCGTGCAGATGACGTTGTCTACGTCAAGGGTACGACGATGACGTTTGCTGGCATAGTCGTCGCTCAGGTCGGCAATGTTCTAGCGTGCAGAACGAGCAGAGCGTCAGTATTGAAGACAAGCCTCAAAAGCAATAGGTGGATATGGCTCGGCATAGCCTCTCAACTTACGATACTCTCTGCCATAATATACATCCCGCCGCTGCAGGCGTTGTTCGGCACAACCGCGATAGGATTAACAGAATGGGCGTTTCTGGCACTTCTCGCTTGCGTTGTGGTTTTAGCAGAGGAAATCAGAAAATGTTTTGCGAGAAGACTGGCCAAGTGATGATTCATGCCACAATCACGTTTGAACGCGAAGTTTTTATGAACAGCCTCCTTATTTACGGATGATGTCTGGCAGAGAATTTTTCATAAGCCGTTATCAAGAGCTGGGCTGGAAATATGAGGATGTTGAGCTTAAGCAAGCAATCAGAATAAACTCCATGAACGCGGAAAAAGCAAGCCTCCTGAAGAGATTGGAATCGCGGGGAATAAAGCTTGAAAAAATCCCTTTTCTCGAAGACGGCTATTGGGTCTGCAAATCAGAATTCTCAGTTGGCGCAACTTCCGAATACCTCCTAGGCTTGTACTCAATCCAAGAGGCAGCCGCCCAAATTCCAGCCACACTGTTCACAGGACTGAAGGACAAGACTGTGCTGGATGCTTGCGCCGCTCCGGGAGGAAAAACCGTTCAGCTAGCTGACTTGATGAAAAACACGGGGGCGATAATCGCCTTGGACATTGAAAAGCGCAGATTGACTGCACTTTCGAATCAGTTGGAACGGTGCCGCGTAGAAAACACAATAACCTATAATCTAGACGCAAGGCAAGTGTCAAGATTGGACATTAAGTTCGACAGAATCCTTCTAGATGTCCCGTGCTCAGGCAACTTCGCAACCGACAAAGACTGGTTCAAAAGAAGAACAATCACAGATGTGGGGAGAAACGCGAAGCTTCAAAGAGAAATATTGACACGGGCAACCAGGGTGCTGAAAGACGATGGGGAAATAGTCTATTCAACATGTTCGTTAGAGCCAGAGGAAAACGAGTTTAACATAGACTGGGCAGTCAAAAACCTGAATGTTCAAGTTGAAGAAGTCAGATGCCACGGCGAGAAGGCGCCGACCAGCATTTTCGGGAAGCATCTGAAAGGCTCGATAAAAAACTGCAGAAGAATCTGGCCTGGAAGAACTCAAGGATTCTTTGTCTGCAAGCTCAAAAAGGTGTGCGCATAATGAAGCCAATAACGGATTTCGCGCGTCAGCTAGATTCAAACATCAGCCTCGACGAGGACTTGACAGTGAGGAAAAAGAACAGGTACTTTCTTTTGAACGAGAATCTGAAGCGCTTAGCTTCGAAGGATTTCTTCCATGCGGGAATATGCCTTGGAAAGGAGATAGATGGAGTTTTTTTCCCTAGCTTCAACCTGTTAGCGATGATTGCTGACAAGAGAGCAAATAAGGTCATTGTGGACGAGAAAACTGAGTGGCTGTTCATTTGTGGAAGAGACGTTTTCAAGCGAGGGATAATCAGGGTGATTGGTTCGATGAAGAAAGGCAGCTACACACTGATTCTGAACAGCTACAGTGAATGCCTCGGTTTCGGCCAGGCACTCTCCGATCTGCATGAAGCAAAGGAAGGTGCTGTGGTCAATAACATCTTGGACATAGGCGACTTCTTAAGAAGGGAAAAAAGCAGCGTTAAGACGCGTTCTTAACTCTTTATCTTGTCTGTTATCTCTTCAATTTTCACTGTGTTTTGCTCTCTTTTCGCCAAGTCTCTAACAACAGCCGCTCCTTCTTTCAATTCCCTTTCGCCAACCATTACTGCAAAGTCCATTCTTTTTCTGTCCGCATCCTCTAACGCCTTGCTCATTTTCCGTCCCATCACCTCAACCTCAGCCGTTACACCTGCACTTCTAAGCATCTGCGCGATCTTCAATGCCTCTCCGACCAACTCTTCCTTGATAGGGATAACCATAACCCTCTTCCTTTTCTCTGTTCCTAGCGAGGTTTCTTGCATCTGGATGCCAAGCATCATTCTGTCCAAACCATGAGCAACACCGACTGCTGGCGTCGGTTCCCCGCCGAACAATTCAACAAGCTTGTCATATCTTCCGCCGCCACCGAGGGCTACGTTCAAGTCAGGAATGTAGACCTCAAAAATCATGCCCGTGTAATACTCAAGCCCTCGCGCGAAGCCAGCGTCGGCAATCATGTCAATCTTGCCTCCGCTTTCTGCGACAAGCTTCAGAATCTCGTTCAGGTTGTCTGTCGCAGCAACAGCCTCCTCGTAGTCTTTGACGCACTTCTTCATCTTACCTACAATATCGGAAACGTCGCCGCCTTTCAACTCTACTAATTCCCGAAGAACTACCAAACACTTCTCTGACCCTCCGGCTTCTTCAACCACCTTAAACGCGTCATCATACTGCTTTTTGTCCATCAATTGCATAACCGTGTTCTGAACCTTGTCTTCCAGTTTTTCCTGGCTCATTATTCCTCTCAAAACTCCGACATGCCCAACTCTGAAAGCGAAGTTCTTGAGGCAAGCAGCTTCCATCAGACTGGCTGTCAGCATCAATATCTCAGCGTCCGCTTCTGGTTTGCTTGACCCTATCAGTTCAAAGTCCGACTGCCAAAACTCTCTGTAACGTCCTCTTTGTGGTTCATCATACCGGTAAACACTGCCTAAACAGAAGAGCCTGTAGGGTCTTGGCTCGTTCCTCAAAGCCGTGGCAACAAGTCTAGCAACTGAAGGCGTGAACTCTGGTCGCAAAGCGACCATGCGGCCGCCCAAATCTTTGAAGGCGAACATGCGCAAACGAACTTCTTCGCCTGCTTTTGTGGCCAGAAGCTCGTATGACTCCACGACTGGCGTCATTACTTCTTTATACCCGTAAAGCTCAGCTGTCTTTCTGGCTTTACCTTCTACGTATTTCATCATTTCGGCTTCTTCAGGCAGAAAATCCCTCATTCCACGAACAGTTTTGAACTCAGGCATCTCACACTATTTCTCCAATGTTATTTCAGAGTCAATTCGGATATGGAATAGTAAACTACTTCTCCTCTCCGATTCATAACCGCCAGAATCAGTTCCTTTTTGAGGCTCAGAGTCTGCTTTGACACGTTGGATAAATCCTCAATCGAAATAGGTTTTCCTTCTTGAAGACTTACAATCAAATACTTGGCAGTGTCTTTGCTGTAGTCTCCGCGGTCGTAAACTCGGAAGTCAACGCCTGAACCGAAACCTTCTCGCACAACATACCCACGGCTTCTCAAATCCCGATAAACCAAGTACCCTGCCCAAGCGTTTTCGTTAACAGCTTCGTAATGCTGCAACAGTTCTTGAAATCCAACTACTCTACCTTTCTTACCCTTTACTTCCAGCACCCCTCTGTCCAGAAGGTAAAGTGCCTCGTAGAAGGTGAGCAAGAGCTCTCTGCCTTCAGTGACGCCGTATCCTCTTGAGGAAAGCTCGTCCGCTGCTTGTTTTTCGCTGATTCTGACGCCTTTTTCTGCAAGAATTCCTCTTGTTCTGAGTTCCGAGGGGCTAACTGTTTTTTCGTTGTTCTTACTCATGCAGGTTCTCAACCAGTCTTCGCTAATGGTGCTTGGCTTTAAACTTAACAAAGTCTCGCTTATATAAAATGCCGTTTTCGCAGATAATCGCATTCACGTAATCGAGCGGAGTCACGTCGAAAGCCGGGTTCAGAACGTCAACTCCTTCAGCAGCGATCCGTTGCGAGCCCATATGAGTGACTTCTTCAGGTTTTCTCTCTTCAATGATGACTTGAGCCGACGTGTGTTTGAAGTCAAAGGTGGATGTTGGAGCGGCAACGTAGAAGGGAATCTTGTGTTCTTTGGCGAGAACCGCCACCGTGAACGTTCCAATCTTGTTGATGACTGCATCTCTGACTATCCTGTCTGCGCCGACTATGACCTTGTCAACCATTCGTTTGTACATTACGTAGCCGATCATGTTGTCAGTGATTAACGTGACTGGTATGCTGTCCCGTTTGAGCTCATAGGTCGTCAATCTTGCTCCCTGCAAGAGCGGACGAGTCTCAGTAGCAATGACTCTGATTCGTTTGCCCTGCTCGCACGCAGCTCTCACGACACCTAGGGCAGTGCCATACTCAACAGTAGCCAGAGCCCCAGCATTGCAATGAGTCAGAATAACATCTCCGTCAGCAACGAGCTCGGCACCGAATTTGCCGATCAGACGGTTTGCCGCTGCATCCTCATCAGCAATTTTCTTCGCTTCCTCAACAACGAAGGCAGCCAAGTCCTCAGTGTTTCCAGTATAGGCTTTCGCCTTGTCCAAAATCCTGTCCAGCGCCCAGAAAAGGTTAACTGCCGTGGGCCTCGTTCGTCTAATCGTTTCCGCTGCCTCTTCCAGTTCATCAACAAGTTGCTCGTTGATCCTTGCTTTCGAATTGTGAGCTGTTAGAGCAAGGGCGAAAGCTGCAGCCGCCCCCAAGAGCGGTGCGCCTCTGATCTTCATGGTTCTTATCGCTTCAGCCACATCCTCACAGTTTCTCATCTTGATGGATACTGTCTCGTTTGGAAGCTTTGTCTGATCTATCGTTTTGACCATTCCATTGTGCCATTCTATCGTCCGCAAGGTTGGGCCTCAAATAACGGTTTGTATGCGTTAACCGTATAAGATTTGTCAGCAAGAAAGGAAAGCTATGAAAGCAGAAGACCTGAGAGCGCTCGTTGAAAGCCGAGGACAGAAGTACTCTGAAATTCTGGGCATAGATATCTCAGAAGGGAAAGAAGAGGAGATTTTCAAGTGGTTTTTGGCATCCTTGTTGTTCGGGGCGCCTATAACGGAATCATCGGTTGTCAAGACTTACAGGTGCTTCCAGAAGCACGGTGTTTTAGCGCCGAGCCAAATCCTCGAGACAGGTTGGGATGATTTGGTCAAGATATTGGATGAAGGTAGTTACACGCGTTACGACTTTAAGACCGCAGACAAGCTTCTGGAAGTTGCTCGAAACCTCACAGAAAAGTACAGTGGAAGCCTCTGCCTCATTCACAGCGAGTCTTCTGACGCACATGATTTTGAGAACCGGTTAAAAAATTTGGGGAAAGGTGTCGGCGACGTGACGGTGAGCATTTTTCTTAGAGAACTGCGCGATGTCTGGGAAAAAGCCGATCCGAACCCAACTGCGCTAGTAGTCCTTGCAGCTCAAGAACTTGGAATAGTGAAGAACGATGCGACGGCTGAAGAAGCTTCAGAGCAGCTGAAAGCTTTCTGGGCTAGAAACAAGGTTCGTAGAAAGTCTTTCGTCAATTTCGAAACTGCGCTGGTCAGACTGGGGAAGAGTTCTCGCAGAAAGAAAAAGCACAACCTGCCTCTGGTCAATAGCGGGTACTCTGGTCGTACGGCGCCTTAACGTACGTAATGACTTCTACCGGGCAGTCGCCGGAAAGCTTCAGCGCTTTCTTCCACTCGTCCCCGACAGCAATGAGCGAGAAGACTCCTGACATCTCAGCCCGTGCCTTCCGCACCAAGTTTATCAGTGCGGCTTGGGTTTCTCCCGTCTTGATCATGTCATCAATCACAAGGACGCTGTCCCGTTTCTTAAGCGCGTCTTTCGGAATGTAGAGTGTCATGGTCACTCCTGAACCCCTGAGCACATAGGTTTCTTCCAAGAAGGCCTTGACACCGACTTCCTTATTCCTTTTTGCCATCACGAGATTTACCCCGAGAGCATTTGAAACCATTGTTGCCAATGGAATTCCGTCAACGGCGGCTGTCAAGACTTTCGTCACGCGTTTTCCAGCGAAATTTGCGAGCGCTTGGTTGGCGGCCTGTTGAAGAATGTTGAAGTCTCCTATGATGTCAGTATTGTCGAAATACCCGTCCTCATCGAACTTTATTCTGCTTCGCAATTCGGTTTCTAGACCGACAAGCTTCGTCAGTACTTTCCAGAGCTGCTTCGCACGTGAAGTGTTCGGCAAGACATGTCCCTTTGCATATCTGCTTAAGACGGTAACGGGTAAACCAGTCTTGGAAGCTAACTCTCGGTAAGTGATGTTTCTCTTGTACTTCGCCGTCCTTAGCAGTTCAATGGTCATTAGGCGAAGTTTCAAATCGTCTGCATGTGTGCTCATAACAGTCCCTTACACAATATTGAGTCAAATCTTAAAAGACTTACGATTTATTATTGCAATGCTAATTTAAAATTTCCGTTCGCAACTCGAACAGCATCCTGTTTCTGTTGACTTAGAGGTGG
>PEWI01000149.1:9129-9498 GCA_002779555.1 Candidatus Bathyarchaeota archaeon CG07_land_8_20_14_0_80_47_9
TGGTGTAGCAAATGCTACTGATGCCGCCGCCCATGGGAAAAATGGTTCGAATTCTTTGTTTGGTGCGATAACCGCTATAGGTGGTGGCGGTGGTGGTTGTCCTTGGGCTGAGTCGGGCAATTCCGGAGGTTCGGGCGGCGGAGGTTGTGGAGGTGCAGGAGGTTCAGGAACATCTGGACAGGGACATGCTGGCGGAACCGGTGGGGGATACGACGATTATTATGGTGGTGTTGGCATTCCCGCTGCGGGTGGTGGTGGTGCAGGTAGCGTCGGGGGAAACGGAATTACTGGGGCTGGCGGTCACGGAGGTGACGGCGGAGCAGGATTAGAATATTCTCAATTTTCTTCTGTTGGAGGTTCCCCTGCTGG
>PEWI01000111.1:0-252 GCA_002779555.1 Candidatus Bathyarchaeota archaeon CG07_land_8_20_14_0_80_47_9
TGTACACTTCATCATCACTGGTCCTGACATCAGAATGGACTGGTGGATCGTCACCATCACCATAGATGAAGACGAAGTAGAGTGTCACGAAGTCGAGGCTGGCTTCTTCAAGTCCGACGACGAATACTTCGTAGCTTCAAAGTCTTGGCACGACCTAACAATAAGAGTCTTATTACCCCCAGACATCCCGCCGTCCACATACACCCTTACAACGGAGCTGTATTCAATGAAAGTTAAGGTTCCGCAAAAATA
>PEWI01000111.1:419-898 GCA_002779555.1 Candidatus Bathyarchaeota archaeon CG07_land_8_20_14_0_80_47_9
AAGGAGACGCAAACGGAGGCCCAGACCAATGGATAGTGAAAAAAGAAAACGTCATAGGCAAAGCCATTTTCATCATACCATACATCGGATACCTGGGCTATTTCGTCAGAACACCAATAGGCTTCATCCTACTCATCGTGATACCAGCTACCCTAATAATCATAATGGAAATAAGAAGCATCATAGAAGAAACTAAGAAAACAAAACAAGGTGGAGAGGCGATGCTGGAGAAAACCGCTTATTTTTCCAAAGAGGGGAATCCGCCATGCCTAACCCACTCTAACACAGCCCTCACAAAAACCCAAGGCGGCTGGTAAGCCTCATGGGAAAAAAGGACAGGCCTAAAAGTCTTCCAATGCTGTGCGACAAGTATAGTAAATGGAAGGACAAGCTTGAAAAATACCTGCAAACAAACGAAAAAATCACGCTTCTGGCTCTCGGAAACGTAAAGTTCGACGTCCTAAGGCATGCGCATGCAA
>PEWI01000111.1:955-2173 GCA_002779555.1 Candidatus Bathyarchaeota archaeon CG07_land_8_20_14_0_80_47_9
GCACGGGACTCAAAGTCACAGTTAGAAGACGCCAGCAACCAAAACCACCCGAAAACGAATAAACCCTTTTGCTACTCCTAAATTTTTCCGTGCACTTTTTCTGTTATTAGGCTTATGCTTTTAGCGTATTTCATGAAAGCTTTTTTTCTCTATTTTCTGTTTTCTTGGCGCTTTACCATAATGAAGCGGAAGCCTAGCCACACCCGTTCTGTGCAAAGCAGCACCGGCTACACACTAGATCTAGCTAGAGAGAAGCTTAAACGGTTTTCCTCAACGCTTGAGGAGGTGACCTTCGCGGTCAATTTCTCCGCGGCGGATCCTCGTAGTGGAGATCGGTGAATGATTTTCTGAGGGAATCATGTCAATAACGATGATTTGAAGCGGTGTCAACCCGATTTCACGCCTCTTTTCGTTGATCTTGACCGCCGTGGGCTCTGTTTCTCTGCTGACTATCAAGGCTTCAATAGGGTCATTTGGCAGGAGTACACTCCCGTAAGCATCGCTTATTGGAATGATTTTGGCTCTCTGCAACAACCCATGCTTATCGAGAAAATCTCCTAGCTCTTTCAACCTCTGCTTGTACGAGGCTGTCCGTTGAGGCTTACCCATCTGCCTTACGAACTGGTCTGTGGACATGCCTACAATGACATGCTCGCCAACTTCGAAAGCCTTCAAGAGCAAGGTCTTGTGTCCCTTGTGTAGTTCGTCGAAAGTGCCGCCTACACCTACCGTCCGAAACTTTCTGTTCACCGCACTTTCCATTCTGCCAAGCTGACTCCTTGAATGTCTATCTGACCTACAAGAACCCATTCAAATAGCGAAACCCTCTTTGAAACTTGAGCTACCTGTCAAGCATTTTTCAGTGTTGCGAGCAACCTGCTTAACGGCAGTTGGCGACACGGTCGGCAAAAGTGACCTCCTTCAAGGCTTCAGCATCTTCTGCCTTATCAACACCAAAATGCCCAGAACAACAAGGACGATGCCGCTGAGATAGTACGACCATTCTAGCAACGCCAAAACGGTGGTATCTCCCTTCACTGCCGAAAGAGTAACCGCCCTGAGAGAGGTGAAAGTCGTTGCAAGCCCACTCGACAACATCACTATTCCGGGAACAATCATTGTAAGACTAAAGGAGCGCATCGGCAAGTCCTTCTCTAAGCTGTGGACTCGTATGCCTTCAGGGACTATGTTAGGCATTGCGTTCGAAATGGCGCGAAT
>PEWI01000111.1:2284-4099 GCA_002779555.1 Candidatus Bathyarchaeota archaeon CG07_land_8_20_14_0_80_47_9
ATACAAGGCCTTGTACGCGAACACGTAGAGAAAAGCAGTTATCAAATTTCCCACAGTCAAAGTAGTAACAGAAGCAAAAATGAACCGAGTCCAAGTGAATCTCTTCTTCAGTATGTAGCCAAAAATGTAGAACCCGACAAAGTTACCAGGCACTGCCGCCATCACACTCCCCATGTAAAGAGTTCCATGCTTCGCCGAATCCGCAATCAACGTCCCTAAAGCTGCTCCAACGGCTGCAGGAATTGGGCCGAAAATCACACCAAAAACTGCCGGCACGATCACGGCGGGCCTGAACTGGCCGAAAAGCAGAGGCGAAGGAATACTTGCAGTTGCGAAACTTCCGACAGCATACAAGGCGGCACACATAGCCGTGGCAATGATAAGCAACGATGTTGGATGTTTCAGTCCGGACATGCTTCATCCCATGTTCGTCTCCAACATGTGCAAGTCAAATAAGGATTGTGTATGGATTGTCTAAACATGTCTAAACTCAACATACTTTTTCGCTGAACCGTGCCGAGGGTTTGTCAGCTATGTTTCTTGTCGCCAAGGCATGTACTCGCAACCATGAAGTCGCAATGAAACCACCTATTCCGCAAAACAGCCAAAATCCTACAGTGGCATGTATTCTTATGTGCATCTCGCGCACTATAGTTTCCCTCTGACCCGTATCATGTGAAGCGCAGTCTGGTACGATATCGCTCCAATCAAAGCAAGAGGAACACCTGCAAGCAGAATGTTCAGCAACAAAGATTGTTGAATTGGTTGCCCGGCAAAGGCGTATTGGCGCATTGCGTCAGCAGCGAGGCTGAGCGGGTTTGCCGATACTATGCCTACCAGTGGCGATGGAAGATACTTGCTGATAAGTTCACTCGCAAACGTCTCAAACGGCGAACCTAGCTCAGTCTTGCCCGCGAACCTGAACACCTTTTCACAACTTGTCGCAAGCCTGCATCATCTCGGCACCATAAGCCTGAACTTCACCCCGTTGAACGATTCAGCCTACGACTCAGGAACATATCTTTCGTGGAACACAAGTGACATAGGTGTCTCCAGTGCCTATGTAAATTTCACCTTGCGGGTCTATGGTGTGGAAGAGGACATTGACGCAGCTTTCGCCGTCAACGTGACGACCACGATCACCATAAGTGGTTCTTATGCCACCCTCTTGAGCGGAGAAAAGCAGGTAAACCTGACGTGCAGGGTGTACAACGAAGACGAACCAGCCTTAGCCAAGAACATGACGTTCTTCTATGAAAACAGCGGGAACTGGACTCAGGTAGACGCGTCAAACAACCTTTTCATCACCGACCAAGGCAACGGCACCTACCTCGTTTCCTTCACGGTCGACATACCATCAGGCACTGTGCCAGTTTCAGTTCATGTGTACGACTCACGAGACGTATTCGTTCTAGCAAACACACCTGTTCAGGAACCTAAACGCAAGTTTTCGAGCCGCTTAAATACACATCCCGTCACTTCTAAATAGATGCCACAACCTGGGCTTCAGAATGAGCGAAAAGCATGTCTGCCGTCATATCTTCACCTTGCTAAAGCTTGCAGAGATGGGAGCGCATCGGAGAACAGCCAAGATTTCCACTGAGTATTTGGCTGGAAAGTTGGGGACATCGCAGCAGACGGCGTCGCGTTACCTAATCGAACTGGACAACATGGGATGGATAAAACGCACAATAACACCCGACGGCTGCCTCATACATGTCACCGATCTTGGCATCAAAGAGCTCAAGAAACTGTATTCTAACCTGCGATTCTTGATGGAGGCTGCGTACCCGCCTTCAATAACCCTAGAGGGCA
>PEWI01000111.1:4150-9434 GCA_002779555.1 Candidatus Bathyarchaeota archaeon CG07_land_8_20_14_0_80_47_9
ACCGTAAACAGTTCATAGAGAAGCTGGGTTTCGACCCTTACCCTGGCACGCTTAATCTGAAGCTTACGACGGACTACGACATCAAAACTCGTTCAGAGCTTGAGGCTTATCCTGCAGTTGAGATTGAAGGCTTCAAGGACGAGAATCGAACCTTCGGCAACGTGAAATGCTACCCTGCGATAATCGAGAACAAGGTGAAAGGCGCCATAGTCTCAGCCTTGAGAAGCCATTACGATGTTTCGATAGTTGAAGTTATTGCTCCCGTTCCTTTGCGGAAGCATCTCAAGCTTAAAGACGGCCACAAGGTTAAGGTGGAAGTCCTAACACTTCCGTAGGCTTCAGCCTCCAAACTGGATTTTGGACTTAGCAGACTGATTTCATGGAGACGGGTTCGCACACGGAGGCGGCATCTATTTAACAAACTTTGCTGGGTGCCTCTTGAATCGCTTCTTGCATGTTATGCTGCAGAAGTGATATGTTTCTCCATCGTGAGTTATCTTAAATTTGGACGTCTTCTCATCCAGAATCGCACCACACACAGGGTCAGTAGGCATAATTTTCTTCTTTACCCCTCACAACATTAAGCTCATAGATGCGCCTATCATCCTATTATCATTATTGGTGAAAAGAATCAAGACAGCTTGAAATGAAAAAGAAAAAAAGGATTATGAACTAAGGTTGGATGTTAGCCTGTAAGCTTAATATCTCCTTGGAGGTCTACGTTTAGCGTAACATTCTCGGCAGTAGACGGGTCTACTTCCGTCAGGCTTGAACGGAACTTCACATTCTTTTCCGCATTCAGCGCAAACTGCCTTGTACGTTTCTTTTCCTGACATTTCCCTATTTCAACTCCTATACTATTTAGTGCCAGAATCGATTCTGTTGCACACGGTGACAATCGCTAACTTGGTATTAAACCTATTCATTCACAAGTGCGCTTTTCAATACTGCTTCTGTCTTTTGACAGCAATAATTTTTAATAAGTCAATGAAACATCAATTGCAGTCACATGAAAGAGAAGAGAAAGATGGCCAAAACCTCAGGCGTAAAAGTGGTGCTGACAGCTTCAGCGACTGAAATGAGCGATTATTACAACAACTCTTTTGTCGCTTTCGTGGCAGGATTCGCCAAAGGTCCAGTGCCCCTGTGGTTCTTGAGAAAAACACTTTACCCGCCGCCAGGGCATGACGGTATGGGAAGAGCGAAATATGCGCCGTATGGCTTGAGGAAAGTCGAATCTCTTCTCCTTGAGAACGGTTTTGACGAGTCAGATGTGGCCGTGGTTCACCCACTTGACCTTGAGGCATTTGTGGGTCCCAGCACTAAAGTCGTTGGCATCTCTTCCATGGACCCGACGGGAATGGGATACGTGAGCAAGACATATTCGTCGCTTGTCGGCGGAGGAGAACCTATGAACGCCATCGAGTTTAGAGAACTCGTCAAGAACAGTAGCATCCGGAAGTTCAAGCCTAAGGTTGTAGTCGGTGGTTTTGGCGCTTGGCAACTAGAGCGCAAGAAGGTGGCCGACAGGTATGGCATTGACTGCGTAGTCATTGGCGAAGGAGAGAAGGTTGTTCCAGAAGTCTTCAAGAAAGCGGTGAACGGCGAGCCTATTCCGCGCGTGGTTCGGGTTGAGAACAGCTCAGAAAACGACAGTACACCTGTGATCAGGCATGCAGCGATTCACGGCTGCGTAGAAATCTCCAGAGGCTGCGGCAGAAACTGCCAGTTCTGTACCCCCACGGTGCAGAAGAAACGTGATGTGCCAATTGAGAAAATCATGAAGGAAGTGAAAGTCACAGTAAGAGAAGGCAACTCGATGATCACGCTTGTCACAGAGGACATCTTCCTGTACGGCGTGAAGGACAAGCGTTTCATCCCTAACAAGGAGGCCGTGTTAAAGCTCGTTAAAAGTGTGGCTTCCTGTCCCGGCGTCAAGTCTATACAGCCAACTCACATGTCCCTGGCACCTGTGGTCTGTGACCCTAGCATGGTTCAGGAACTGGCTGAAATCTTGCTGGAACATTATTGGTACAAGCATGGTGACAAACCCATAGTGACTGCCGAGACTGGCGTGGAGACTGGAAGCGTCAGGCTTGTCAAGAAGTACATGGCTGGAAAGATGCTTCCGTTCAAGCCTGAAGAGTGGAAGGAGGTTGTCAGCCAAGCCTTCGGCATATTGAACGACAACGAGTGGTACCCGCTTTGCACGTTGATCATTGGGCTTCCAGACGAGAAGGAAGAGGATGTCCTTGAAACGCTTGAGTTGATAGACGGCTTGAAAGATGCTAATGCTTTCTACGTTCCGCTGTTCTTTGTTCCGCTTGAGAATTGCCTGTTGATGAACAAGCGTGGGGCGGAACTTGATTCTCTTTCGAAGGCGCGGTGGGAGTTCCTCACGAGATGCTGGGAGTACAATGTCAGGATATGGGGAAACTCTTTCCTTGAGCACAGAATCCGAAACCCATTCCTTTTCAACTTCGTGAAGCGGTTTGTTATTCCCTTCGCTGGCAAAGTAGCAGGAGTCTATTACGGCGCAAAGCACGGCGAAGAAATGAAAGAAACCATTTGGAAAATGGCAACAGCCTGAAGCCGACCCCAGTCAGAGGCGACAACCGATTCCCGATTATGGCTTAGGCGAATATGAAAACCTGTACTGATATTTAGCTGGAGGCTTCCGTCTAAGCGCAAGAGCGTAGCCTATTGCCAACCCGATGACTAAACCTCCAAGGTGGGCGGCAAAGTTCACCTCCGGGCCGGAACTTATCATGAGCAGGAAGAAGGAATACAGCAAAGCGCTTATGATTGATTGGCCGATTGCCCGCCGAGAATATATGATGGTCGCGCCGAACACCCCAAAGATGGCGCCTGAAGCCCCTACTGAAACCATGTCAGGCCCAAGAAGAAGCGTCAGGAGGTTTCCTGCTAATCCGCTGACAAGGTAAATTAGGACGTATTCTCCGCTTGAAAATAGTTCTTCTGCTTTGAATCCAAAGATTAGAAGAAAAAGCATGTTTCCGGCGAGATGTGTGATATTTGCATGAATGAACATGGACGTGAACAACTGCCAGTACCAGCCGTTCATTACAAGTAAGTTGACTTGACCATACTGCAAGATGACGGTGTCTCCTGTCACTAGGAAGTCTCCGCTGACTATCGAGGTGCAGATGTAAACAGCCACGTTCAACACAATGAGTGCAATGGTTAGTGGAAATCTTTTTGGGCTTCTGAACACGGTTTTCATCTCTTGTAATGTTCAACGATTTTCTGCTTTATTTTCGAAGAACTGTCCAGTTCGTCTTCGCCGAACTTGCCTATCTTCACAACTTCTATTTTCAGTCCCTTCTTTCTTACGTAGTTTTTGACGGTTTGTTCTATGTCTCCCCGATCGTAACCGAGCGCAATTACGTCCGGCTTGACTTTTTCAATTACTTTTTCTATGTTAAAATCTTCATAGCCGAGGATGGCCTTGTCCACGACTTTCAATGAGTCTACGAGGGCCACTCTTTGGTTTTCTGGGATGATTGGCTTTTCGCCTCGTCTTTTTTCAACTGTGCTGTCTCTGGCAACGATGACTATTAATTCAGCGTTCGGTCCGCCTGCCTCTTTAGCTTCTTCTAGGTACTTGACGTGGGCAAAATGCAGCAGGTCAAATACGCCTGAAGCCAGCACTACTTTTCTCTTTTCTTTTTTCTCCTCGCGGGCCATTCAAACTTCACTGCTCCCAACAGTCTCAAAGCGTCCAGCAGACCTTCGCAGTAGGCGATTGAGGTTAGGCTTACATGAAGCTCTTTCTTGGTTCTATAATACTTTGCGTCTTCTAGATAGGCTTTGGCAAACTCCAAAACCTTCTTGACACTGTCTACATCTGCGTTTACAGAGGATTTGGCAACTTCAATATTATCAAAAACGTGCTCGGCAGAGACTATGTACTTTGACACAAGCTGATCCAGACTCATTCAGCCATCCTTCTGATCCTTTCAGGAGCGCCCGCCAGCACTATCAAGGCTTCAGCCTCCATGAAATGTAGTTTGCCAGGAAAAATGATGCTGTGCGGCGGCCCACCAAAATCGAAACTGATTAAGTCTCGCACGTAACCTGCTTTTACCATGGGGTTGCTGCTTCCTGCTCTGGATATTCCAACCGCAAGCGTTTCCGGCGTGACTGTTTCCTTTTTCCTCTTCTTCTCGATCTCTAGAAGGCAGGCGAGAGCTTCCCGTATGCTTAAGTAACGTTTCAGTTCAGCCTTAATGTCCAGCAGACAGAGCGTGTGGAGTCCCAGCTTCTTGTTTTGTGTGAGCACTTCGTAAGGCGTTTGGGACGGCGTCTCGTCTGGAAACGGTATGGTCACGCTTTTTCCGAATTTATAATTGTGCAAGCCAGACAGGCCTATGACTGCGGAAAGCACCGAAGAGCCGTGAACTATTTGCGTTCTAATGCTACGTTTTTCAGCTTCTATCCGAAGCGCAACGTGGGTTGTCGCTATGAGGGGGTCGCCTGGAACAAGCAAGACAACCTTTCCATCTTTTGCAGCGTCTAGGATGACTTTGCCGTTTTCTTCCTCAAGCTCTTTTCTTGAAACTTCGCGAAGCTCTTTCCCAGCGGCCTTTTCGAGACGCTTTTTAGAGAAGGCGGGGAGAAGGCTTGTGTAGAGCTCGATGAAGACGTGTTTTGCAGTCCTTGTCTCTTCCATGCCACGCAAACTGATGCCCAAATCGTCATGTAAGCCTAGCCCAACGAACACGATTTGACCCATTTGCTTCAACTCTCTTCATAAGCTGATTTGCAGTTAAGCCTTAAAACTGTTGACCACTGAGTATTTGATGTGGGGGAGGACTGAGAAGACATGGGCGTGAGCGGCGCCGTGAAGTGTCGAGAATGCGGCGGAGAAATGGAAGAAGGTGATATTTTGGCTACCTACGGTGGGGTTGTGGCTCGTTTCCGAAACTATGGCGAGTTTCGGGGCGATAAGGTTGTTCCCTTTTACTGCAAGAACTGCGGTTACATTGAACTCTATAAGAGAAAGGAGTCGACAGAATCTTTTGACAAGCTTCACAAGAGAGGGAGTGGGCAGCCATGAATGGAGTGTTCTCGGGCCAAAATCATTCGAGTAAGCTGTTCACTTTCGCCTAAGTTACCGCAAGAAGAAAAGAAGCAAAGAAAGCGTAACCGAAAGCTCTATATCCCTTCTTAGTCGAGGTTCTTTTCCGAAGGAAAGTCGGGCCCGTAGCTCAGTAAGGTTAGAGCGGCGGACTCTTAATCCGTAGGTCGCGGGTTCAATTCC
>PEWI01000111.1:9623-9966 GCA_002779555.1 Candidatus Bathyarchaeota archaeon CG07_land_8_20_14_0_80_47_9
AGGTGCCTCAGACGAGTGAACTGTAGCGTTACGAGCGTCTCGTACGGGTTTTGAAGTGCGGCGGTCACCTGCTTTGTCGCTGTGGGTGGAACATGGTAGGCGAATTTGGGTCTTCCCAGACTGTTTGAAGCCATTTTCTCCTTAACAACAAGGCCCCGAGCTACCAGCCGGTCAAGATGATGTTGCAGAGTGTTATGGCTGAAGCCCACTTCGCCCAAAAGTGCAGCGAAAGTTCTTGGTTTCCCGTCCTTAAGCGCAGCCAAAACGCGTTCGTCAAAGAAGTCCATTGCGGGCTCAAATAAGCAAAAACGGACTTATAACCATTTTTAACCATTTATTTAAT
>PEWI01000156.1 GCA_002779555.1 Candidatus Bathyarchaeota archaeon CG07_land_8_20_14_0_80_47_9
ATAAAACTCGTTCTGCACGACGGAAGAGCAAAATCCAAGACAAAGGGCGAAACAAACGAATTCGTGATCGGAGAAAGAAACCCAACGCTCGTGCAGATTCCGCCCGAGGTATGGCATGGATTCAAAACCATAAGCGAAGACTATGCGCTCATTCTTAACATACCAACTGAGCTCTACGACTATAAGAAGCCTGACGAATACAGACTACCGCCAGACAGTGACAAAATCTCATACGATTGGAAACTGGCCCCGTGGCTGAAGCATGGGTGACACAGATGAGAATGCTCATAACTGGCGGCGCAGGCTTCATAGGAAGCAATTTCGTTCATCACATGGTGAAAACGTATCCTGACTCCGAGATCGTTGTTCTGGACAAACTCACGTACGCGGGAAGGAAAGAAAACCTCCAAGACATCTGGAGCAAGATAAAGTTCGTCAAAGGGGATATAACAAAGAGAGAAGATGTCGAAAAGGTTGCGGAAGACTGTGATTGCATAGTGAACTTTGCCGCTGAAACCCATGTGGACAGAAGCATTGTGGAAGCGGGAACATTCGTCTTTACAGATGTGCTCGGAACCTACAACCTGTTAGAGGTTGCGAGAAAGTTTGAGGTACCGAGGTTTGAGCAGATAAGCACGGACGAGGTTTACGGTCACATTCACGCCGGAAGTTTCCAAGAACAAGACAAGCTTAACCCAAGAAATCCCTACTCTGCCTCAAAAGCAGGAGCAGAACTGCTGTGCAGATCGTACTTTGAAACCCATGGCTTGCCAATAGTCATAACAAGGTCATCAAACAATTACGGCCCATACCAACACCCTGAGAAACTCGTTCCAAAAACGATAATCTACGCAACACTCAACAAGAGAATACCAGTTTACGGAACCGGCGAAAACGTCAGAGACTGGATCTACGTTGAAGACAATTGCAAAGCAATCGACTTGGTCCTAGAAAAAGGGGAAGCCGGACAAGCCTACAACATTGCAGGGCAGCAGGAGTTGAAGAACATCGACGTTGTGAAAACGATTTTGAAGCTAAGCGGCAGCTCAGAGAGCCTAATAGAATTCGTGAAGGACAGACCTGGACATGATGCAAGATACTCTTTGAGCATAGACAAGATCTTGAGGCTTGGCTGGAAACCGAAGACAAAGTTTGATGAGGGAATTAGAAAGACCTTGAAATGGTATCAGAACAATGCGGCTTGGTGGAAACCAGTCATAGAAAGCGAACGCATAGATTTCCACAGGTAACCATACTCTCCGTTTTTCCCAAGTAACGTGAAGCATTCTTAATGGCATTGAATTCGGCTGCAAGCGATGCAGAGAAATTATATTCAAACGTAGATCGTTGACACCATTGACCAATGGAGTTGGCAGTCACTCGCAGGTTCATGGGAAACAGTGTTTATATACGGAGTAAGTTCTTCAGCGCGCGCGACTGATTCCAGTTTACAACTGGATAAACAGAACCAGAGTAAGGATCAAGCTGGGATCGAAACAAAAGCTTTAGCTTACATGTCGTTCGAAGCAAAGCCAACACAAGACAAATTACGTCCTTAGGATTATTCACCATTGAAACAGCAAAGGTGAACGTTTGACAAGAAAGCAGATCAGAATGCACTACTCGGGATTCATAATTTTCGTTTCCAAACTGATCACCCTCATAACAGGCATCACCTTCACCCTAATGGTGGCAAATTCGCTGTCGCAGAATGAGTATGGAATCTGGGGAATCTTCAATGTCACCATAATCCCGAACTTCACAGTATTATCATCAGCAGTCTCGTTCTGGGCAATGCGCTTTGTTGCCAGAGAAAAGCAAGGAGCAACCAAAACAGGAATAATAGCAAATATGACCTTGGCCCTGATAGTCACACTCGTTTACCTAGCACTGCTGCCTGTGATTACAACAGCATTTGGATTGGGAAACTACCTGCTGATCTACGTAGTCGCCGCAGCGCAGGTGATTGAGACTTACTTGATATCCGTGTTGGAAGCATGTTTGCAGGCTCAGCAACCGCACTTCGTGGGGTACGGTCTGCTCGTTGGCGAGCTGTGCAAAGTATTGCTAGCTTACGTCTTCATAATGCGACTGGGGCTGGGACTGTTAGGAGTGATTCTGAGCATCGTAATAGCATTCGCCGTCAAAATAGCCTTCTATCTCAAGTCAGTAATGCTGGAGCTGCGACAGAAAGCAGTGCTAGGCTACATGAAAGAGTGGCTGAAGGGCTCAGCATTTAACATATACAG